>DASXEF010000542.1:0-5105 GCA_036490255.1 Kofleriaceae bacterium | reverse complement strand
GAACGGCGCGCGCTCGAGCTCCGCGAGCGCTTGCGAGCCGCCCTGCGCGAACACGAAGTCCCAGCGCGAGCGATCTCGCCGGAACAAGCTCGACAACGCGCGCAGCACGCCCGCTTCGTCGTCGACAAACATCACTCGGGTTCGTCCAGCCGACGGCGTCACGAGGATCTGATTCGGCCAACCGCGGGAGCTTTGAAGGGTCGTGTCGGGTATTCCGCTTACTGCATGCGATCGCCGGTCGGCTTGACGAAGTGATGGCGCACGCCGACGGTTGCCGCATCGCGCAACGTCGCGGGATCGACGAGGACATCGCGCGCATCGACGCGCACCGGCTCGGGAGTCGCGAGCACGCCGGTCTTCACGACGCGCGCGAGCCGCGCCGCCAGAGCTTGATACGTCGTGCGATCCGGCTTCGTCCAGCCGGCGATCGCACCACCGCCGCCGAAGCCGATCACGGCGCTTGCGACTTTGTCTGCCGCAGCTTTCGCCGAGAGCTCGACGAACGCGGGATTCGGCACCGCGCCGGTGTCGAACACTTTCGACAAGCCTTTTACCGATGACGCGGGCGCGAACACGGCCTGCGCGGTCTTGTACGACGACACGTCGGCGACCGCGCCGGTGAGATCTTTTTCGCCGATCCGCGCGCCGAAGAACGTCGGGTCGACTTCGGACTCGAGCATCGCGTTGTCGACGAAGCCGGCGTCGTTGCAGCCGGTCGCGACGTACGCGAGCTTCTTGCCCTTGAGCGATTGCATGGTGTCGCCGGCGCTCGAGAACAGCGCCCACGGCCGGGTCGTCGAGCCGCCGATGCTCGCGTTCGCGAGCAGCTTCCAGCTCAAGTTGATCGCGTAGCAGGGACCGTCGACGATCGCGTAGTCGACGTTGTCGGCGCGCAGCGCTGCGATGCTGCCGTACGACTGCGCCTCGGTCTTGATGCCGGTCGCTTGCTCGATCGCCTTTGCGAGCCCTTGCACGTAGAGCAAGCGCGCTTGCGCGGTGCCGAACTCGACGCTCGGCGCATAGAAGCCGACGCGGATCTTTTGCGCGGCCGGCTGTGCCGTCGCGACGCCGGCGATCAACGCCAGCACGAGCATCGCCTTAGAAGCCATAGATCCTCTTCTTGGCGTCGAGCCACTTCTGGAGGTTCGGCGCGTTCGCGCCCTTCGCCTTCGCCTTGAGCCAGGTGTCGTAGGCGTCTTTGGGCCGGCCGAGCAGGTCGTAGACGATGCCGAGATCGACGAGCGCTTCGGGCGGCTCGCCGCCGAAGCCCTCGAGCTCGCCGAGCTTGGACTTGTCGAGCGACAGCGCGATCCGATCGAGCGCGATGCGCTTCTTCTGATCCGGCGATGCGTTCTTGTCGGCGGTTGCGAGATCTTTTTGCGCGACGCCGACCTGGCCGACACGAGAAGCGTCGACTGCTGCAGTTTCCCAGCACGACGCGAGCAGCTCGCGGACGCGCGAACCGAGCTCGCCTTCGAGCTTGCCGAGCTCCTCGCACGCGGCGGCGCGCGCCGGTCCGCTCGCAGTGCGGTAGTTCGCGTACGCCGCCCAATACTGCGCGCCGATCTTCGCGTACGGCGGCTTGAGGTACGCGGCCTGGTTGCCGCGGCTCGACAGCGACTTGAACAACCTCGCCGCCTGATCGCCGCGGCCCGAATCGAGCAGGGCGATCGCGTACGAGAAGTCGAACGCGAGCGGCTCGCTGCCCTTGAGCACCGACGGATCGCGCGTCGCGCGCTCGAAGTCGGTTGCCGCTTCTTGCGTGCGGCCGTCGTGGAGATTCTTCCAACCGCGGCGATAGAGCGCGAGCGCGAGGTTGCGCTTCGCGGCCGGCGCGACGTCGGGATCCTGCGACGCGATCTGCACCGCTTGCTCGAGCTTCTCGACGGCGCCGGGCAGATCCGTATCCCACGTCAGCGGCGCCCACTCGGTGTAGACCTCGGCGAGCGCGAGCTGCGCGTTCGCTTTTTTCGCTTCGCGCTCGGCGGCGGCAAACGCTTCCGACGCGCGCTTCGGATCCGGGCGCGCGCCGCACAGATACGAGCGGCCGAGCAAACGCGCGGTCAGCACGGCGTCGCTGCCGCGCACGCTGCCGAGTCGCACGAGCTCGCGTTGCGCGGTGTCGCAATCGCCGCGGTCGATCGCGAGCACGGCGATGTTCGTCAGCGTGATCGGCGAGCTCGGATCGATGCCGAGCGCTTGATCCAGGAGCCCTTGCGCGCCTTTCGGATCTTTCGCGGCGACCTCGATGCCTTGCTCGTTGATCGTCTCGATCAGCGCGCGCTGGATCTGCACGTCGGCTTGCTTGAGCTGCTGCGCCGACTCGAACTTCGCGCGCGCTTCCTTGAGCTTGTGCTGGTTGAACAGCGCCTTGCCGGCGAGCACCAAGATCGCCGCGTGCTGGTCGGCGGGCGCCTTCGCGAGCTCGTTGCCGGCGAGCACCTTGTCGGTCAGCTGCGTCGCCTTCGCGTCCTGCTGCGCCTCGAGATACGCGGCGCCGAGCTCGTTCGCGAGCTCGAGGCTGTTCGGGTTCGCGTTCCACGCGGTCGACAGCTTGTCGATCGCGAGCGCGAGGTTTTGCGTGCCGTTGCTCGGCAGGCGCCGATACGTCTTGCCGAGCCGGATCGACAGCTCGACCTGATCGTGCGACTGGCTCGGCTTGAGCTGCTTCTCGGCGTGGAGATATTGATCGAGCGCGTGCGTCCAGTCGTTGTCGGCGAAGTACGTATCGCCGACGAGCATCAAGCCGCGCGCGTCGTTCCTGCGCAGCTTCGCGAACTCGGTCGCCGCGGTGCGTGCCTTCTTGGTCTGGTGGTTCGCCAGATACGCGGTCGCGAGGTTGAACCACACCGAGCCGGTCGAATCGATCTGCGCCGGATGGTCGACGATACGCTCGCACACGGTCAGCGCTTGGTCCCACTTGCCGAGCCCGGTGTAGCCGGCGCACAGGCCGTTGTCGGCGTTGACGGTCGCGTTCGGCTTCTTGCCGAGCTTGCGCTCGACGATCTCGAACTGCTCGACGGCTTTCGCGTAGAGCTGTTGCGCGCGCGCGTCATCGGAATCGGCGAGCGCCGAGCGCGCGACCGAGAGATACGCGAACCCGAGGCGCAGTCGCGGCATCGCGTCGCCGCCTTCGAGCTCGGCCGGGCGATGCGCGAGATAGGCCTCGAACGCCGCGGCGGTCTTCGCCGGATCGCGCTGCGCGTAGTACTCGCCGATGATCTGCTCGTTGGAGAACGCCTGGGGCCGCGCGCGCACGACGGTCTCGGCGATCACGATCGCCTCGTCGCGCTTGCCGCTCTCCCACAGCAGCAGCGCCTCTTGCTCGCCGAGCTCGGGCGCGTTCGGATAGTGCTGCTTCGCGCGCGCGACGAAGTCGAGCCCGCCTTTGACGTCGTTCTGGATGATGTAGATCGCGGCGCGCTTGCCGTACGCCTCGGCTGGAACCTGGCCGGGCGACTTCGAGATCGCGCGGTCGTACGCCGACGCCGCTTTCTTCCAATCGCTCTGCTCGAAGTATTTATCGCCGTCGCGTAGGTCGTCTTCGACCTCGGCGACCGCGGTGGCTGAAACGACGAGGACGATCGCTGCAATCGCGCGTCTCAATGCATCCTCCCGATCACCATCGTGATGTCGTCTTTGCGCGCGGTGTCGCCGAAGTACTCGCCGGCATCGGCGATGATCGCGTCGCGCATCTCGCCCGCGTCGAGCGCGGCGGCCTTTTTCACCGACGCGCGGAATCGTTTCTCGCCGTATTCTTCGCCGGCGGCGTTCTCGCACTCGACGATGCCGTCGGTGTACCAGACCAGCACGTCGCCGATCGCGAGGTCGGTCGTCTTCGATTCGTACTTGCTGGTCTTGTCGTCGCCGAGCCGGTTACCGCGGATCATCAGCGAGCCGAACTCGCCTTTGCCGCCTTCGCCCGCGCGATACAGATACGGGAAGTTGTGGCCGGCGTTCGCGTACGTGATCGTGCGCGCCTTCGTATCGATGATCGACGCGAAGCACGTCATCACGAATCGGCGCTGCGCGCTCTCGTAGATCGCCTGGTTCATGATCTCGAGCAAGCGCGTGACCGTGACGTCGTCGTTGTGGACGTAGCGCGCGACGTCGCACGCCGCTTTCGCCGCCGCGGTGATCATCGCCGACGGAATGCCGTGGCCGGTGACGTCGCCGATGATGACCAAGATCTTGCCGCCCGACAGCTCGGCCCACGTCCACCAGTCGCCGCCGGTCTGCGCGGCCGGCTCGTAGAATCCGGCGAACGTCAGCGTTTGCTTGTGCACGGGCGCGTCGCTCGGCACCAGCGTCTCTTGGATCGCCTTTGCGACCTCGAGCTCCTGCTCCATCTTCGCCTTCTCGGCGGTTTGCTGGAGCAGGATGACGATCTGGTCGGCCATGAAGTTGAAGTTCGTGCCGAGCAGGCCGATCTCGTCGCCGCTCGTGATCTCGACGCGGGCATCGAGATCGCCGCGCGCGATCTGATCGGCTTTCCACGCGAGCTGGCGAATCGGCCGCGAGATCGACAGGCCCTGGAAGATCGCGAGCACGGTGCCGATCAGCGCGAACAGCGCACCGACCGCGCCGGTGTAGAGCACGGCCTTCGTCGACGCCGCCGACTTCGCTTCGTCGGCTGCGGTCACGAACCACGCGACCGGCGCGAGGTCGTAGCCGAGCACGACGTAGCCTTGGCGGGCGGGCGGCGGCTCGGTCGCGAGCGCGCCGGCCGAGGTCGGCGGCGCACCGACGAACACCGGATACGCGAACACGTGATAGGTCGCGCCGTCGGATTGCACGTCGAAGTCGATCAGCGGGTCGCTCGACTTCTTCCACGTCGCGAGCGCTTGCTGCCACGCGTCGACGGTGAGCTTGCCCATCGTCGCGCTGACCGGCTTGTGATCGCCCGACTGGCAATCGACGTTCGCGCCTTCGAGGCAGTGCACGACGACGTTCTGGTTGAGGTCGAGCACGATCGCGAGCTTGAGGCCGAAGTCTTTGCCGCCGTGCGCGCTCGGCGGACCGTCTTTCGTATCCTGGCCGACGGCGCTCTTCGCGAGCAGCGCGATTTCGTCGTCGTGGCGATCGATCAGCAGCGGCTCGACGGC
>DASXEF010000533.1:0-10288 GCA_036490255.1 Kofleriaceae bacterium | reverse complement strand
GCAGTACCGGCGCATCGTGTTTCACAACGACGAGATGTTCAAAGCGAAGCTCGACACGCGCGGCTTTCTCTACGAGCTGACGCCGCCGGTTCCGGTCAACGTGCTCAAGGGAAACATCTTGAGCCAGCGCAAGATCCCGCCGTTGTTGTCGGCGCCGGCGCATCCGTAATTCAAAAATCCGGTTCCGCTTCCGCAGTTCTCTATTAGCGACGCGCGATCGCGATCGAGCACCGGGGCTGCCGTTCGATCGGGCAGATGAATAGGGACGCGGAACCTGAACCGCGAAGGATCGGCGCAGCTTCGCGCTCGCGACCGGAATGAACGTTCATTCCGATCGAGCACTCGCGACTTGTATCGGATTCTCGGCGGGTTGCACGAGGTCGCCGAGCCGCGCGACGACGAACGCGTGGAGCCCGAGCGCGTCGAACGTGTGCCGGACAGCGATCCGCCAGCCGATCTGCTGGAAATGATCGGCGTCGATCTCGGCGAGGGTCTCGCCCCAATACTGCGACGACACCGGCACGAGCCCGTCGTTCGGTCCCGCGATCGATTTGATGTACGCGTGCGCGGCGGACAACGGCAGCGCCGCGGCTCCTGCGATGCGGCCGACCACGCACGCGTAGCGCACGCCCGGTGCGTCGAGCACGTCGGCGTTGAAGCGTTCGAGCGCTGCGGTCGACAGCCAATCGATCGCCGCGAGCGGCACGCCGATCGCTTTGATCGCTTTGCGCGCGAGCGCGAGTGGGCCGCCGGGGGCTGCGAGATCGGCGAGCGGCGTGCCGCGATGAGGCGTGCCGATCGTGACGAGCGATCGCACGCGTTCGGCGAGCCCGAGCTTGGCGAGTGCGTACCGCGCGTCGAGGCCGCCGAGGCTGTGCGCGATCAGGTCGAAGCGCTCGCCCGGCAACGCGGCGATCGCTTCGACGAGCACGCGCGCGCGCTCGGGCACCGATTTCGCTGCCGGCAGGCGAACCGCATGCGCCGCACAGCCGAGCGAGCTCAAGTGACCCGCGATCCCGCGGAAGTAGTGAAAGCGCGCGATCTTGTCGAATCCGAACAGCCCGTGGACCAAGACAACCGGGAGTGGCTGGCCGCGACGTTCGGCGAAGCTCGACTCGGGGATCGGCTCGATTCCCTCGTTGGGCGCCGGCGATCGGTCGTCTTCTCCGGCGTCGGAAACCCGGCGAAATACCAGGACGGCGACGACCGCGACGACGACGAGCAGCGCGACGGCGATCACCGGGAGCACGGCCGGACGATCGCACACCGGCGCACATCAACACGACAGACCCGCGGCCGATCCATGCTCCGTATGCGAGCCCTCGCGAGCGCGCTGGTTGGAACGATGACGATCGTAGTGATGACGGCAACGGCGGCAACCGAGCCGTCGGATACGCCGCCGTCTCGGATCATGCGATGTAGCCCGGTCGATGCCGATGGGTTTCGCGCGATCGAGATCTTTCGCGATGGTCACTCCGACCTCGGCGTGTTCGAAGTGACGCCGGTCCGCGGCGATGCCACGACCGCGTACGTGCGGCTGTCGCTATCGAAAGATGGTGCGGTGACGTACCTGCAAGCGCAAAACGCGGGACGCGCGACCGAGATCGGGTTCACGTTCCTGGCCAAGCTCGGCAACGAGCAAGAAGCGACGCTGCACTATCGGCTTTCAGGGCAGCCCACGAGGCTCCGCTTCATGTGCGATTCCGAGCTGACGCTGGCGATTCGCTAGCGGCACGCGAATGCTTGATCGCTCTCGCTCACCGCGGCGAGACAGCGCCGTTGCGATTCCGGCCAGCCGGTGGTCTCGCAGATCGTCGCGATCGGATTCTTCGCGGCGAGCTCCGCGTTCATCGCGGCGATGACGTCGCCGGTCACGGTGTCAGAGCCAAACGCGCCGGTCGCGAGCGCGAGCAAGTGCGAGCCGACCGCCGCACAGCTGTCGTCGGTCACGGCTGCGAGCTGCGCCGCAGTCGGCGGGGCGAGGTTCGTGTCACCGCCGCTCATCGTCTGGCACGTCGCGAGCTCCTGATCGCTGCCGCTGCCCATCGACGACAGACAATCGATCATCGCCTGCGACCAGCCTTCATCGGCGCATTGCTGCTCGAGGTCGGGCAGATCGTCGCCGATCGCGCCGCCGTTCGAGCCCGCGACGAAGAACACGTGCGTGTTGCCGTCGTTGTGAGCGAGCGCCTTCTCGAGCTCCGAGCTCGTGATCGAGATCGTCGCCGCGCTGCCTTTGTATTGCGAGATCACGCTCGTCATGTGCGCGGCGAGCGTCGCGCACGTGTTCACGGGCGTGCCATTCGCAGTGCTCGCGCTCGCACCGGTCGGCGGCAACGCCGGTGGCGCGGACGTCGCCGCAAAATGTCGCGCGTGACGAGCCGCGTGGACACTGAACAATGACGACGGCGTGCTCGCCGACGCCGACGCCGACGCCGGCGCTGCGACCGGCGACGGCGCTGCGTAGACGCGATGCACCGTGTACCCGGCACCGCCGAGCGCGGCGGCCAACGCGGCCGCGATTCCAAGCTTCGACATACTCGATCCTCCCGTAGCGGTTGTTGCGTTCGCACGGGTGGGAATCACAGCGAGCGGTAGTGCCGCGAGCACGGCCGCGACGAGGTTGCGCCTCGATCGCCGCTGCTCGAGCGTGCGCTCGACGAGCTCGGCGACTTCACCGGCCATCAGCTGGCGGCCACGCGACAGCCGCTGATGCACGGCATCGGTCGTGATCCCGAGCGCTGCGGCGACGACCGGCGCGGATCGCTGCTCGACGTAATACATCACGAGCGGCTCGCGATACGTCTCCGGCATCCGCGCGAGCGCCGCTGCGACCACGCTGTCGCGTTGACGCTCGGTCGCCGCATCGAACGGCGTCGCGGCCAGATCCGGCTGCGCGTCATCGATCTCGGACTCGCGTGCGCGGATCCGGCGCGCTTGGCGCGCGAGGTTGCGCGCGATCCCGCACAACCACTCGCGGAGCCGCGCGACGTCGCGAAGCTGATCGAGCTGATGAAACGCCGCCACGAACGTGTCCTGCGCGACGTCCTCGCCGAGCGCGCGATCGTTGGTCGCGCTGTAGCCGACCGCGCAAACGGTCCGCTGATACCGCGCGATGACCTCGCCGAACGCCGCGCGGTCGCCTTTGCGACTTGCATCGACCAGCTCGGCATCGCTCGCGGTGATTCTCCCCATACGTTCGCCAGTGCAACGGCGCGCGTACTTTCTGACAGACAATCGGCGCGCGCAGCCGGAATCGATCCCGTGCGGTGAATTGTCGCGCCGTACGCTCTGACGATTTGCCACAGCGTGGTCTTCGACGAGACATGCGATCTCTGCATCCCAGTGACCGCGATGTGGTGCAACTTCCGCCGGCGCAACCTTGCGAAAGGTTGGCGAACCGTGGTGAAAGCGGGACGGATGTCTGCGCCCATGTCTGCGTCCCTTTCTGGGTGGTCGCGCGGCATCTGAGCGAGCAGGGAACTCATGTCCAGATTCATCTTTCCCGAGTGGACCGAAACGCTGAAGAAGTGGATCAGCCTCTTAGCGATCGGCGCACCGGTCTATTTGATCGTGCTGATCGCATACGGGGTTACTCCTGAGGCGATTCGAATCGGCTATCAGCCGGATCAACCAGTGCCGTACAGCCATGCGCTGCACGCAGGCGAGCTCGGCATCGATTGCCGGTATTGCCACACGACCGTCGAGCGCGCGGCGAAAGCTGCGGTGCCGCCGGCGACGACCTGCATGAACTGCCACTCGGTCGTCAAATCCGATTCGGATCTGCTCGCGCCGGTCCGCGAGGCGTACAGCGAGAACCAGCCGCTGCGCTGGGTTCGCGTCCACGACCTGCCGGACTACGTCTACTTCAACCACCAAGCGCACGTGAACGCGGCGGTCGGTTGCGAGACGTGCCACGGCCGCATCGATCAAGAGGTGAAGGTCTTCCAGGCCAAAGCCCTGACGATGGAGTGGTGCATCAACTGCCACAAGGATCCGACGCCGTATCTGCGCGATCCCGCGAACATCACGAAGATGGGCTACGACGATCCGACGTCGGTGCCTCATCGCGGCGCATCGGAAGGTGTCGACATCTTCCGCAAGAACGCCATCCACCCGCCCACCGCTTGCTCGACCTGCCACCGCTAGAGAGAGAGCCGAGCATGTCCGCTAAAGAACACGACCACGATCACGATCATTCCGATCACCACGATCACCACGACGAGCCGATGCAGCCCGTTCCGGCGACGCCATCGCACGGCTACTGGAAGTCGCTGCGCGAGCTCGCGGGTAAGGCCGACTGGCAGACGTCGCCGACGCGCAAGGAGTTCCGGCCGGGCAGCGACAAGCCGCCCGAGCTCGACCCGATGTCGCGCCGCAACTTCTTCCACCTGATGGGCGCGAGCATGGGCCTCGCGGGCCTCGGCGCGGCCGCGGCTGGTTGCCGTTACGACAAAGAAGAGATCGTCCCGCTCGCGCGCCGTCCCGAAGATCAAACGCCGGGTCAGACGCTGCAGTACGCGACGGTCTACGACCTCGCCGGCGTCGCGCACCCGCTCGTCGCGACGTCGTTCGAAGGCCGGCCGATCCACCTCGATGGCAACCCCGAGCATCCGTTCTCGGGCGGCGGCGTGAATCCGGCGACGAAGAAGAAAGCCGGCGCGCACACGTTCGCGCAGGCGTCGATCCTTCACGTCTACGATCCGGATCGCTCGCAGAACCCGCTCGCCGGTGGCAAGGGCGCGTCGCTCGACGGCTTCAAGGTCTCGCTGACCGAGCTGCGCAAGAACCTCGGCAACGGCGGCACCCGCGTGCTCGCCGAAGCGAACAGCTCGCCGACGCTGGCCGCGCTCAAGGCGCAGCTCGCGGCGCAGGGCGTGCGCTGGCACGAGTACGAGCCGATCTCGTGGGACAACGAGCGCGCCGGCATGCAGCTGGCGTTCGGCGAGATCGTTCGCCCGCTCGCGCGGCTCGACAAGTGCGAGACGATCGTCTCGATCGACGGCGACTTGTTCGTCGAGCATCCGGCCGCGATGCGCTACAGCCGCGACTTCGCGAAGAGCCGTCGCCGCGATGGCACGTCGCTGTTGCCGGGCCAGATGAACCGGCTCTACGCGGTCGAGAGCATCTTCTCGAACACCGGCGCGATCGCCGACCATCGCTTGCCGCTGCGCAGCGAATTCGGGCTGCCGTTCGTGATGGCGCTCGACACCGCGCTCGGCGGTGGTGGCGCGACGCCGGCGGCCGAGTTCCTCAAAGAGGACAAGGTCGCCAAGTTCATCGCGGCGCTCGCCGAAGAGCTCAAGACGAACGCCGGCAAGGCCGTCGTGATCGCCGGCCGGCGCCAGCCGCCTGAGGTTCACGCGATCGTCGCGAAGATCAACCAGACGATCGGCGCGGTCGGCGCGACGCTGGACTACATCAAGGATCCGGATCAGACGCGCGACACGCACGTGCAGTCGCTCGCGTCGCTCGTCAAGGACATGCGGGACGGTCACGTCCAGACGCTGTTCATCCTCGGCGGCAACCCGGTCTACGACGCTCCGGTCGACCTCGACTTCACCGGTGCGCTCGGCAAGGTCCAGACCTCGGTCCACCTGTCGGAGTACGCCGACGAGACGTCGCTCAAGACCACGTGGCACGTGCCGAAGGCGCACTTCCTCGAAGCGTGGGGCGACGCGCGCACGTGGGACGGCACCGTCACCATCGCGCAGCCGCTGATCGCGCCGCTCTACGGCGGGTTGTCGTCGATCGAGATGGTCGCGATGCTGCTCGGCCTCGACCAGAGCGCGTACGACCTGGTCAAGACGCAGCACGCGAGCGACGGCGATTGGCGCCGGCTCGTCCACGACGGCTACGTGCCGAATTCGGCGCTCAAGCCGGAGACCGCGACGTTCGCGAACCCGAACATCACGCCGCCGAGCGGCTCGCAGCTGAGCGGCAGCAAGCGCCGTAACGGCGAGCTCGAGGTCGTGTTCCACCAGTCGAGCTTCACGTTCGACGGTCGCTTCGGCAACAACGCGTGGCTGTGGGAGACGCCCGACTTCTTGACGAAGGTCGTGTGGGACAACTACGCGATGGTCTCGCCGGAAACGGCGACGACGCTCGGCGTCGAGAACGACACGATGATCACGGTCAAGCTCGGCGACAAGTCGATCGATCTGCCGTGCTACACGATGCCCGGCCAGGCGCGCTACTCGATCGGCCTCGTGCTCGGCGGTGGCCGCACGCAAGCCGGTCACGTCTCGACGCACCCGAAGAACGTCTCCGACAATCAGTGGGTCGATCACCGCGTCGTCGGTTGGGACACCAACAAGGTGCGCACGGTCGGCGGCTTCAACTACTCGATCGGCGCGACGATCTCGCCGGCCGGTAAGAAGTACGAGCTCGCCGACGTTCAAGATCACTGGGCGTACGAGCCGGGTGAAAAGAACATCCTCGGCGAGCACGGCGGCTTCGATCCCGAGATCGAGCTGCGCTCGCGCGAGGACGTCAAAGAAGTGACGCTCGCGCGGCTTCGCAAGGAGCCGAACTGGCGCGCGGAAAAAGAAGAAGAGTTCTGGGACGACGGCGAAGAAGCCAAGGACAAGGGCGACGTCGCACGCCACCTGTCGCTGTTCGAAGAGCACCAGTATCCGGCCGGCGTGCATCGCTGGGGCATGGCGATCGATCTCAACACCTGCACCGGCTGCAACGCGTGCATGGTCGCGTGTCAGTCGGAGAACAACATCCCGGTCGTCGGTCGCCGCGAGGTGATCAACTACCGCGAGATGGGTTGGATCCGGATCGATCGCTACTTCCAGGGCTCGCCGGATGATCCGCACGTCGTGCATCAGCCGGTGGCCTGTCAGCAGTGCGAGAACGCACCGTGCGAGCAGGTCTGCCCGGTCGGCGCGACGTCGCACTCGGAAGAGGGCCTCAACGACATGGCCTACAACCGGTGCATCGGTACGCGCTATTGCGCGAACAACTGCCCGTACAAGGTTCGTCGCTTCAACTTCCTCGACTGGAACTCGGAGTTCCGCGAGGCGCGCGAGAAAGTTCGCCGCCTGCTGTTCAACCCGGATGTCACCGTGCGCATGCGCGGCGTGATGGAGAAGTGCACGTACTGCGTGCAGCGCATCCAGAACGGCAAGATCAAGACGAAGGCGCAGCGCCGCGCGGGCCAAGAAGCCGGCGAGGTCCAGGGCATCATCCCCGACGGCACGATCGAGACGGCGTGCCAGATGGCATGCCCGACCGAAGCGATCACGTTCGGCGATATCGCCGATCCGGACTCGCGCGTCGCGAAGCTGCACGAAGCGCACGGCGCCGAGGGCAGCCTGATGTCCTACGCACTGCTTCCCGAGATGTATACGAAGCCGCGTACGCGCTACATCGCGCGCGTTCGCAACCCGAACCCGAAGCTCGAGCCCGCAAGCGCCGACGCGAGTGGAGGTGAGCGATGAGTGAATCGACTGCCGCCGAATCTCACGGCGAAGGCAATCAAGGGAAGGCGCGCGAGCACTTCCGCAACATCACGCGCGACGTCGCGTGGGTTGCCGAAGCACCGAAGCCGCACCCGCTGTGGCTGGTCGCGCTCGGGCTCGCGGTCACGCTGTTCGCGGTCGGCATCTGGTCGGTCTACGTCGTCGTCACGCGCGGCATCGGCGTGTGGGGCAATCACCAGCGCGTGTGCTGGGCGTGGGACATCACGAACTTCGTCTGGTGGATCGGTATCGGTCACGCCGGCACGCTGATCTCCGCCGTGCTCTATCTGACTCGCCAGCAATGGCGCGTCAGCATCAACCGCTCCGCCGAGGCGATGACGATCTTCGCCGTGATGGCGGCCGGCATCTTCCCGCTGCTTCACACCGGTCGCCCGTGGTTCGCGTGGTGGATGATTCCACTGCCGAACGACATGGGCTCGATGTGGCCGCAGTTCCGCAGCCCGCTGATGTGGGACGTGTTCGCGGTGACGACGTATCTCACGACGTCGTTGCTGTTCTGGTACATGGGCATGGTCCCCGACCTCGCGACGTTCCGCGATCGCTGGGCGATGCGTGGCGACAAGGTGCGCGCGGCGATCTACGGCGTGCTCTGCCTCGGTTGGCGCGGCTCGGCTCGCCAGTGGCACCGCTACGAGCGCGCGTACTTGATCCTCGCGGGTCTCGCGACGCCGCTCGTGTTCTCGGTCCACTCGGTCGTTAGCTTCGACTTCGCGACGTCGCAGCTGCCGGGCTGGCACACGACGATCTTCCCACCGTACTTCGTCGCCGGCGCGATCTACTCCGGCTTCGCGATGGTGATGACGCTGCTGTTGCCGCTGCGTTATCTGTTCAACCTCAAGCACATCATCACGCAGGCGCACATCCACGCGATGTGCAAGGTGATGGCGGCGACCGGCATGATGGTCGGGTTCGCCTACGGCACCGAGTTCTTCGTCGCCTGGTACTCCGGCAACGACTTCGAGCAGTTCACGTTCTTGTCGCGCGTGTTCGGTCCGTTCTGGTGGTCGTGGTGGGGAATGCTGTTTATCGGCAACGTCGTCACGCCGCAGTTCTTCTGGAGCAAGTGGGTCAAGAACAACAACTACATGATCTGGATCCTCTGCATCCTCGTGAACATCGGCATGTGGGGCGAGCGATTCGTGATCATCGCGGTCTCGCTGTCGCGCTCGTTCCTGCCGTCGGCGTGGGCCTACTACCACCCGACTCGCTACGACATCGGCGTGTTCGTCGGCACCATCGGTATGTTCTTGACGTTCTTCTTGCTGTTCTTCCGGTTCGCACCGGTGATCGCGATCAGCGAGGTCAAAGGCGCGAGCGACGAAGCGCACGCCGGTAAGGGAGGTCACTAATGTCGGACGCGCACGAAGCGAACGGCAACGGCAACGGCGACACGCCGAGCACGCCTGTCGACGGGCCGCTCTACGGCATCCTCGCCGAGTACGACACGCCGGGCGAGCTCGTCGAAGCCGCTCGCAAGGTCAAAGACGCCGGCTACACCGAGTTCGATTGCTACTCGCCGTTCCCGGTCCACGGGATCGATCCGGCGATGGGCATCAAACGCACGATCCTGCCGCTGGTGATCTTCGGCGGCGGCTTCACCGGCGCCGTCGGCGGTCTGCTCCTGCAGTGGTACTGCAACGCGTACTCGTGGGGCTGGAACATCTCCGGCAAGCCGACGTGGTCGATCCCCGCGAACATTCCCATCGCGTACGAGTGCGCGATCTTGTTTTCGGTCCTCACGGCCTTCTTCGGCATGTGGATGTTCAACAAGCTGCCGCAAGTCTGGCACCCGCTGTTCCGATCCGATCGGTTCGCGCGCGTCACCGACGACGGCTTCTTCATCGGCATCGAGAAGGCGGATACCCGCTTCGACGCCGAGAAGACGAAGGCGCTGCTCGAAGGCGCCGGCGCGATCGGCATCGAGAACGTTTATCTCGAGGCCGACCCCGAGCTGAAGAAGATGCCGAAGTGGATCATGGGCATGATCATCGCGAGCACCGCGTTCGCGCTGGTGCCGTTCGCGATCGCCGCGAAGGCGCGCAACTCGAAGTCCAACGTCGGCCACTGGTACATCTTCCCGGACATGGACTTCCAGCCGAAGTTCAAGAGCGACCAGGCCAACGACCTGTTCCCCGACGGTCGTGAAAACCGCGGCGAGATCACGAACACGGTCGCGCGCGGTTGGCTCGAGGACGACGAGGTCTTCTTTCACGGCCTCGAGCACTCCGATTCCGGCGACTCGTGGACGACCGGCTTCCCGAAGCAGTATCCGGACTCGCCGGCGTTGACGCCCGACCTGCGCGGCCAACCGTTCGCCGTCGACATGAAGCTGCTCGAGCGCGGGCAGAATCGCTTCAACATCTACTGCACGCCGTGTCATGGCTACGACGGTCACGGCCAAGGCATGGTGCCGACGCGCGTGCGCGCCGGCGGCGGTAACTGGGACGCGCGCAATCTCGTCGATCCGACGGGCCCCGTGGTCCAGATGCCGAACGGTCAGCTGTTCAACACCGTGTCGAACGGTTACGCGAAGATGATGGGCTATGCGGCGCAGATTCCGGCGTGGGATCGCTGGGCGATCGTCGCCTACGTTCGCACGCTCGAACGCGCGCAAAACGCGTCGCACTCCGACATCCCGGCCACCGAGCAAGGGTCGATCAAATGAGCCTGACGAAGAATCTCCACCCGGACGAGAAGTACAAGGCCGGCAAGCTCGGCACCACGATGACTCTCGTCGGCGCCGCGATCGTCGCGTCGATGGGCATCTTGTCGATCATCCTCGGCGCGGTTCACGGCGA
>DASXEF010000470.1:0-9978 GCA_036490255.1 Kofleriaceae bacterium | reverse complement strand
CGGGCCCACCAGCCGTCGCCTTCGGGCTCGAGCGGCTCCTTGCCGAGCAGCTTGTCGGCCAGCGCCGGCACGAGCGTGCGCGACAACAGGTACGACGCCAGCATCGAGATCACGACGGACAGCGCGAGCGCGGTGAACAGGTAGCGGCCGGGGCCGGTGAGCAGCACGACCGGGAAGAACCCGACGCAGATCGTCGATGTCGCGGCGAGCGCGGGGATCGCGATCTGCGACGCGGCGTCGAGGATCGCGCGCGTCAGCGACTTGTCGGGCTCGAGGTGTCGGTTGCGGTTGATGTTCTCGATCTCGACGGTCGCGTCGTCGACGAGCATGCCGATCGCGAGCGCGAGCCCGCCGAGCGTCATCACGTTGATCGTCTGGCCGAGCGCGAACAGGCCGATCAAGCCGACCGCGATCGACAGCGGGATCGATGTCGAGACGATCAACACGCTGCGCCAGCTGCCGAGGAACACCAGCACCATCAGCGACACGAGCACCGCGGCGATCACGGCTTCGCGGATCACGCCGTTGATCGCGCCGCGCACGAACACCGACTGATCGAAATCCATGCGCAGCTCGAGCCCGTTCGGCGCCGATGCTTTGATCATCGGGATCTGATCTTTCGCCGCGTCGACGACGGCGAGCGTCGACGCGCCGGCCTTCTTCAAGATCGACAGATAGCTCGCGCGTTTGCCGTCGACGCGCACGATGTTCTGCTGCACCGCAAAGCCGTCGTGGACGTGCGCGACGTCGCCGAGCCGCACGATCGCACCGTCGGAGAGCTTCAGCGGGATGTCACCCATCTGCGCGATCTGCAGCGGGCTGTTGTTGACGCTGACGTCGTACTCGGTCTTGCCGATGCGGATCGTGCCGGCCGGCGTGATGATGTTCTGCGACAGCACCGCATCGACGACCGCCTGCGGCGATTCGCCGCGCGCCGCGACCGCCTCGGGATCGATGTCGATCATGACCTGGCGCTGCTTGCCGCCGTACGGCGCGGGCGTCGACAAGCCGGGGATCGTGAACAAGCGAACGCGGATGAAGTTGAGCGAGTAATCGAAGATTTCGGATTCGCTCAGCGTCTCCGACGACAGCGTCATCTGCGCGACCGGCACGTTCGACGCGTTGTATTGGATGATGTTCGGCGGCGTGATGCCCGGTGGCATCGAGCGCGTCGCCGTGTTCGTCACGCTGTTGATCTGCGCGATCGCACCGCCGATGTCGGCGCCTTGCTCGAAGTACACCTTGACGATGCCGATGCCGTTGATCGTCTGCGACTCGAGGTGCGAGATGCCGTTGACCGTGGTCGATAGCGCGCGCTCCGTGATCAGCACGACCCGGCGCTCCATGTCTTCTGCCGAAAGCCCGGGGTAGTTCCACACGACGATCACGACCGGGATGTCGATCGTCGGGAAGATGTCTTTCGGCATCCGCGTCGTCACGAGGACGCCGAACATCAGCATCAAGACCGCCATCACCACGACGCTGTACGGGCGTCGTAAGGCGAGGCGAACGATCCACATGGCGTGCGTGGTAATGCACGCGCTAGACCGACGACACAGCGTCGGTTCGGCGGCGTTCGTAGATGACCGAGCCGTGCGCGAGCGCCCTGCGTGGTAAACACGCTCGGTGCAGCAAGCCGAGCTCTTGAGCCTCGCCCATCGCGTCCTTGTTAAGAACTATCGACAGCAGCCGATCGTGCTCGAGCGCGGTCGCGGCGCCGAAGTCTGGGACGCCGCCGGGACGCGCTACCTCGACATGACCGCCGGCATCGCGGTCTGCGGATTGGGGCACTCGCACCCGGCGTTCATCGCGCGGGTCTCCGAGCAGCTCGGCAAGCTCGTGCACGTCTCGAACTTGTACTTCAACGATCAGCAATTGATCGCCGCGCGGCACATCACCGAGCGGTCGTTCGCGAAGCGCGTGTTCTTCTGCAACTCGGGCGGCGAAGCGAACGAAGGCGCGATGAAGCTCGCGCGCCGCTTTCAAGCCGTGATCGCCGGCGCGCCACAGCGCACGACGTTCGTCGCGACCGAAGGCAGCTTTCACGGCCGATCGTTTGCGACGGTTTCGATCACCGGCCAGTCGAAGTATCGCGAGGGCTTCGGTCCGCTCGTCGGCCCGGTCGAGTTCGTGCCGTACAACGATCTGGAAAGCACCACGCGCGTGCTCGAGCAGCGCAAAGCGTGCGCGATCATCGTCGAGCCGATCCAGGCCGAGGGCGGCATCGTCGCCGCGAAGCCGGGCTATCTCGCCGGCTTGCGCCGGCTGTGCGACGACACCGGCACGCTGCTGATCTTCGACGAGGTCCAGACCGGGATGGGCCGCACCGGATCGTGGTTCGGCTACCAGCACGATGCGATCGAGCCCGACGTGATGACGCTCGCGAAAGGGCTCGGCGGCGGCGTACCGATCGGCGCGGTGTGCGCGAGCGAGCACGCGGCGCAGGGCCTCGAGTTCAAGCCCGGCGGCGCGGTTCCACATGCATCGACGTTCGGCGGCAACCCGCTCGCGTGCGCCGCGGCGTCGGCGGTGTTCGACATCATGGAAGCCGAAGGCCTCGTCGAGCGCACGCTGCAAGCGGGGCAATATCTCGGCACGTTGCTCGACCAGCTCGTCGTCGAGTTTCCCGGCCACGTCACAGACGCGCGCGGTCGCGGCTTGCTCCGCGGCGTCGCGGTCACCGGCGTGCCGGCGCAGGTCACCGCTGCGTGCCGCGAGAAGGGCATGCTGGTTTCGGTCGCGGGCTCGTCGGTCGTGCGGTTCGCGCCGCCGTACATCGTGTCGCGCGTGCAGCTCGACGAAGCGGTCGGCATCCTGCGCGGCGTGCTGAAGACCGGGGCCGGCAAGGCATGAGCTTTCTGACGCTCGCCGACATCGCCGCCGAGCGTTGGCCGGCGCTGTTCGATCGCGCGGCCGAGCTCAAGCGCGATCGGTTGCAGCACACGCTCGCCGGCAAGAGCGTCGCGCTCGTGTTCGAGAAAGCGTCGACCCGCACGCGCGTGTCGTTCGAGGTCGGCGTGTTCGAGCTCGGCGGCCACGCGGTCGTGCTGACGTCGCAGGGCAGCCAGATCGCGCGCGGCGAGCCGATCGAAGATACGGCGCGCGTGCTCAGCGGCTACTGCCACGCGATCGTGCTGCGCACGTTCGGCCAGGATCGCGTCGAGGCCATGGCGAAGTGGGCGAGCGTGCCGGTGATCAACGCGCTCAGCGACGAGCATCATCCGTGTCAGGTCGCGACGGATCTGTTCACCGTGGTCGAGAAGCTCGGGACGATGAGAGTCCGCTACGCCTGGGTCGGTGACGCGAACAACATGGCCAACTCGTGGATCGAAGCGGCCGCGCTGTTCGGCTTGGACCTCGTGCTCGCGTGCCCGCAAGGCTTCCAGCCCGATCCGATGCGGATCGCCGACGCGCAGGCCAAGCAGCGCGAGCTCGGCAAAGGGTCGATCTGGGTCACCGACGATCCGAGCATCGCCGTGCGCAACGCGAACGTGATCTCGACCGACGTCTGGGCGTCGATGGGGCAGGAGCACGAGGCCGACAAGCGCAAGGACGCGTTCAAGGGCTACTGCGTCGACGCCGCGTTGCTCGGGCATGCCGCACCTGATGCGATCGTGCTGCACTGCTTGCCGGCGCATCGCGGCGAGGAGATCGCGGCCGACGTGCTCGACGGGCCGCGCTCGCTCGCGTGGGTGCAGGCCGAGAACCGGCTCCACGTCGGCAAAGCCATCCTCGAAGCCGTGATGTAGAATCGACCGGCAGTGAGCACGGTGCCCGCGGAAATTGGAGGTATCGGCTCGACGCAGCTGAAGCTGCGCCAGACGCCCGGGTTCTCCGCGTTCAAAGATCCGACGGAGTACTTCCTGTGGTCGCGCGTCGACGGTGTGCAGACGGTGCGCGAGGTCATGCTCGCGTCGGGGCTCCCCGTCGAGCAAGCCATCACGATGCTGCAGCGGCTGCGCGCGAGCGGCGCGCTGCTGTTGCCGGGCGAGACCGCGGCGCCGGCGGTCGGCACGATGCCGATGCCGATCGCGACGCGCAAGCCGGCGGAGCTCGACGTCAACTTGCCCGATCCGACCGGCGACGAGCTCAAGGCGCTGTCCGAAGACAACGCGCTCGACGCGGCAACGCGCCGCAAGATCCTCGCGATGAGCCGCTTGGTCGCGCAGCGCGATCCGTGGGCGCTGCTCGGCGTGCCGCAGGGCTCGAACTATCAGGCGCTCAAGCGCGCGTACTTCAAGCTGTCCAAAGACGTTCATCCCGATCGCTACTACGGCAAGAGCCTCGGCAGCTTCGGCGAGCGGTTGTCGACAGTGTTCGAGGCGACGAGCCGCGCGTACGAGCGCTTGACCAACGCCGACAGCAACAAGTCCGGCGCGCACAAGCTACCGACGCAGGGGCAAGACCAGCCGCAGTCGCCGCAGGAATACGCAGGCGAGCTGTTCGAGCGGGCCGTCGCGCTCGAGGTCGGTGGCGATCCACTCGAGGCGATGAAGCTGTTCGCGGCGGCGATCCGACTCGATCCGCAGACGAAGTATCTGCGCCGCGCCGCGAACTGCGCGCTCGCTGCCGGCCAGCCGCGCACCGCGCTCGAGTACGCGAAGAAAGCGCAAGCCGCATCGCCGAGCGATCCGTCGCTCGCGCGCTTGCTCGCGATCGCCTTCAAGGCGACCGGGAAGCTCGCCGATGCCGAAGAAGTGCTCGTGATGGCGATGGCGCTCAAGAGCGAAAACGATGCGCTGGGCGCCGAGCTGCGCAGTGAGCTTGCCGAGGTACGCAAGCTCCTAAACAGCTGATAAAATAGAGGACGTGATCGGCGATTTTCGCCGAAAACCGGGGGACAATAACGCGACATGGCCACTGACAAGGTGATCGGCATCGACCTCGGCACGACCAATTCGTGCGTGGCGATCGTCGAAGATGGAACGCCATCTGTGATTCCGAATCGCGGCGGCTACAAGACCACGCCGTCGATGGTCGCGATCGCAGAGAACGGCAAGCGCTTGGTGGGCCACATCGCCAAGCGCCAGGCGATCACCAACGCCGAGAACACGGTCTACGCCGCGAAGCGCCTGATCGGTCGTAAGTGGGGCTCGGCCGCCGTGCGGTCGTCGCTCGAGATCATGCCGTATCGCATCGTCGAAGGGCCGCACGACGACGTCCGCATCATGCTGCGCGACCAAGTCTTCAGCGTGCCCGAGGTCAGCGCGTACATCCTGCAAGAGATGAAGCTGATCTCCGAGGAGTACCTCGGTGAAGAAGTCGTCAAAGCCGTCGTCACGGTGCCGGCGTACTTCAACGACGGCCAGCGCCAGGCGACGAAGGACGCCGGTCGCATCGCCGGCCTCGACGTCATTCGCATCATCAACGAGCCGACCGCGGCCGCGCTCGCGTACGGCTTCGGCCGCAACGTCGAGCGCAAAGTCGCCGTCTATGACTTGGGCGGCGGCACGTTCGATATCTCGATCCTCGAGATCGGCAACGGCGTGTTCGAGGTCATCTCGACCGCCGGCGACACGTTCCTCGGCGGCGAAGATTTCGATCGCCGCATCATCGATTGGCTCGTGTTCGGCTTCGAGAAGCAGCACGGCATCGATCTGCGCAAAGACAAGATGGCGCTGCAGCGCCTCAAAGACGTCGCCGAGAAGGCGAAGTGCGAGCTGTCGAGCGTCAAGGAGACCGAGATCAACCTGCCGTTCATCATCTCGACCGGCCGCAACGAAGCGCTCCACTTACAGACGATGCTGTCGCGCGACAAGCTCGAGGAGCTGACGTCGGACCTCGTCGAGCGCACCGTCGAGATCTGCGCGCGCACGCTCGAAGAAGCCGAGATTCCGAAATCGGGCATCGAAGACGTCATCCTCGTCGGCGGCATGACGCGCATGCCGCGCGTGCAGCAGGCGGTCGCCGAGTTTTTCGGCCTCGAGCCGTGCAAAGGCGTGCATCCCGACGAGGTCGTCGCGCTCGGTGCGTCGATCCAAGGCGCCGCGCTCACCGACGAGAAGAGCGACATCCTGCTGCTCGACGTCACGCCGCACTCGCTCGGCATCATGATCGTCGGCGGCTACTTCCATAAGCTCATCGAGCAGAACACGACCGTGCCGACGAGCGAGTCGCACGTGTTCACGACGGTCAAGGACAGCCAGACGTCGGTGAAGATCCTCGTGCTGCAAGGCGAGAGCGATCGCGCCGAAGAGAACGAGCTGCTCGGCGAGTTCGTGCTCACCGGCCTGCGGCGCGCGCCTCGCGGCGAGGTCGAAGTCGAAGTCCAGTTCCACATCTCGGCCGACGGCATCGTGTCGGTCAAAGCGAAGGATCTCGAAACCGGCTTGGAGCAATCGATCACCGTGACCGCGACCTCGGGTCTGACCGAGGACGAAATCAAGAAGATGATCGACCAGAACAAGGACTACATGGTCGAGGTCCGCTCGGGCCAGGAGTTCGACAAGGCGCGCCACCAAGCCGAGAAGTCGCTCGAAGAAATCGAGAGCCTGTTCCCGCAGGTCACCGACATCATCGCCGGCTCGGATTTCGGTCAGGATGCCGTCAAGAAAGCGCGCGCGGTCGTCGAGCGCACGCGCCAGTCGATCGGCGCCAAAGATCTGACCGCGCTCTCCGACGCGACGGAGGCACTCAACCGCACGTTGAACATGTTTCGCGGTGTCGTATCGAAGACGCGTGGGTGATGTGTGGCCGATCTCGACCGCCTCATCGATGAGGGCCTGAGTCGCTACGGCGCGGGCGACCTCGACGGCGCGCTCGAGGCGTGGGAAGAGGCGCTCGCGATCGATCCCGACAACCCGCAGGCCAACAGCTACGTCGACTACGTTCGCCAGAACTACGATATCCTGGCGACCGACGGTGGCGCCGCCGTGACCGACGGTGGGCCGGCTCCGTTCGGCATCGAGTCCGAGCCGGAGTACACGATCGAGATCTTTGCCGGCGAGGTCGGCACGGCCGCGAGCGAGCCGTCGCTCGAAGATAGCGACGAACACGGCTGGTTTATCGACGACGACGATCCGCACACGGTGCGCGTCGGCCGCGCACCCTCGCGCGACCTCGCGCCGCGAACCGTCGAGATCGAGGCCGACGAGCCGCCGCAGCCGGGCATCAGCTTCGAAGATACGACGCGCGAGTATCACAACCAGAAACCGCCGACCGACGAGTTCGCCGACGAGAGCTCGTTTCGCGCCGAAGCGACACCGCTCGGCTTCGGCACGCAGGAGACCGAGATCAAAAAACGCAACACCGGCTTCGTGCAACCCGTGCCTCGCACCGCGACGACGAACTTGCCGCTGCCGTCGCCCGGCGGCGAGCCACCCGCCGCGATCGCCGAGATGCACGTTCGCCTGCGCACACCGTCCAGCATGCCGCCGATCAACAAGAAGCCGATCGAAGCGGCGACGGACGCCGGGCGCGCCGCATCTAGGACGATCGAGCCCGCGCCGCTGGAGCCTGCATCGACGCCACCACCGCCACCGCCTGCCGCCGAGGCCGAACCCGTGCCGTCGCTCGAGCTCGAGCCACTCGATTCGCTCGATGCGGTCGATCCGCTCGACGCGCTCGACGATCTGCCGCCGCTCGAGCTCGCGCCGCCCGATCGCCGCACGAAGCAATCCGCGCCGCCGCCGATGGCGCCGCCGCCGATCGCGCCGCCGGTGCCTGAAATCGCCGAAGAAACGACCGGCGACGATCTGCTCGACTCGCTACCGATGCCGCGGCGGATGACGCCGGTGCGTGGCTCGCGCGCGAGCGTGCCGCCGGAGATCGACGCGGCGTCGGAGCCGTCGGCGCGGATCCCGACGCGCGATCTCCCGGCGCCGCGACCACCGGCGCCGGCGGGAACAGCCGACGTCGCGCTCGCGACCGCGAAGACGCGCGATCTCGCGCGCGAAGGCGCCGAAGATCCCGCGCCGGAAGATCTCGATCTCGAGCTCGAGCGCGAGCCTGCGACGCGGCGGCGACCGCCGATCAGTCCGATCGGCGGCGACGATCCGGTGATCGGCATTCCGACTCGCGAGCTCGGCTTGCGGCCGCCCGCGAACAAGCGCGCGCCGTCGGTGTTTCCCGACGAGGACGCGACGACGACGCAGAGCGACGCGCGCCAGTTCCGTCGCGAAGCTGCCGCGAACGACGACATCCTCACCGAGATCGATTCCGGTGCACCGAGCAACGAATCGAAAGACGATCACCTGCGCCGGCGGATCTCGGCGCTGATCATGCGCGCGACCGAGTGGAACGCGTCGGGCGAGCTCGACAAGGCCGTGTCTGCGGTCGAGCTCGCGCTGTCGGAAGATCCGACGAGCGCGCTCGCGCAGAAGCTCCTGCATCGCAACCGCGAAGCGATCATGAACGTGTTCCAGACGTACATGGGCGATCTCGAGCGCCAGCCGCAGCTCGCCAAGCCGCTGCACGAGCTCGCGAACGCGCCGATCAGCCCACGTGCCGCGTTCTTGCTGTCGCGCATCGACGGCATGTTGTCGATCGACGAGATCCTCGACGTCTCGGGCATGCCGCGGCTCGAAGCGTATCGTCACCTGTGCCAGCTGTTTCTACGCGGCATCCTGCGCTAGCGTCGCGAGCTATGGACATTCGCAAGGTGGTGCTCGCGTACTCGGGTGGGCTCGACACGTCGGTCGCCGTGCGCTGGATCGCGGAGCGCTATCGCTGCGAGGTCGTGTGCTTCTGCGCCGACGTCGGCCAAGACGAAGATCTCGAAGCGGCGAAAGCGAAGGCACTCGCCGTCGGTGCGAACAAGGCCATCGTGCGCGACATGCGCGCCGAGTTCGTCCGCGACTTCGTGTGGCCCGCGCTGCGCGCCGGCGCGCTCTACGAAGGCCAGTACTTGATGGGCACGTCGCTCGCGCGGCCGTGCATCGGCAAGGGCATGATGGAAGTCGCCGCCGCCGAGAACGCCGACGCGATCGCGCACGGCTCGACCGGCAAGGGCAACGACCAGGTGCGCTTCGAGCTCGCCGCGTATCACTTCCGGCCCGGGATCAAGATCATCGCGCCGTGGCGCGAGTGGGAGTTCAAGGGCCGCAAGGAGCTCATCGCGTACACCAAGCAGCATTCGATTCCGATCGAAGCGACGGCCGACAAGCCGTACTCGGTCGACCGCAACTTGCTGCACACGAGCTACGAGGGCGGCGTGCTCGAAGATCCGTGGCGCGCGCCGGATCCGGCGATGTTCCAGCGCACGAAGGATCCGAAGGCGGCACCCGATACGCCGCGCGTGATCGAGCTCGACTACGACAAAGGCGACGCGGTCGCGATCGACGGCCATCGCATGGCGGCGGTCGATCTGCTCGCGAAGCTCAACCAGATCGCGGGCGAGCACGGCGTCGGTCGCGTCGATCTCGTCGAGAATCGCTTCGTCGGTATGAAGTCGCGCGGCGTGTACGAGACGCCGGGCGGCAGCGTGTTGCACGTGGCGCGCGCCGCCGTCGAGTCGCTGACACTCGATCGCGAGGTGCTGCGGCTGCGCCAGGATCTGATGCCGCGCTACGCCGGGCTCGTCTACAACGGGTTCTGGTTCTCGCCAGAGCGCGAGGCCTTGCAGCGCATGGTCGACGACATCGCACAGCCGATTACCGGCACCGCACGCCTCCAGCTCTACAAAGGCGGCATCACCGTGCTGGGGCGCAAGGCACCGCGCAGCTTGTATCGCCCCGACATCGTGACGTTCGAAGCCGACGACGTGTACGACCAACGCGACTCGCAGGGCTTCATCAAGCTCCAGGCGCTGCGCCTACGGATTCGTCGCGAGCTCGACCGCACGTGATACGCTGGTGACGTGCGCGGCGCGTTAGTTTGGTTGGTCGCCGGCTGCAGCTTCTCGCCGAATCACGCCGGCTCGATCGACGCGAGCGCGGGTGGCGATGACGGCGGCAACGGATCCGACGCGTCGATCATGGGATCCGGATCCGGATCCGGATCCGGATCGGGATCGGGCTCGGGCTCGGGCTCAGGCTCGGG
>DASXEF010000424.1:0-2461 GCA_036490255.1 Kofleriaceae bacterium | reverse complement strand
GTCGCGACGACGGACTTGACGAGCCCGCCTGCGGCCGGCGTCACGTACACGTCGACGAACGTCGGCGATCACACGCACACGGTCGCGCTCACGCAGTCGCAGCTGCAGATGATCGAGGCGGGGACGGCCGTCGGCCCGATCACGTCGTCGACGACCGACAGTCACACGCACGACTGGACGATCATGAAGATGTAGTCACGGCGCGACGCGGATCAGGACGTCGAGCGGATTCGGATCGCCGCTGACCGGGATGCCGAAATCGTACGTGCCGCCGAGACCGATCGACGCGAACAAATCGCCGCTCTCGCCGTAGACCACGCCGCCGCCGAAGTCATCGCCGGCGGTCGAGACCACGTGATCCCACAGCCGCGCGCCGGTGGTCGCGTCGAACTCGGCGAGCAGAGCGTCGACGCCACCCGCCGTCTTGCCGCCTTCGAACGCGCCGTAGAGCGGCCCGCAGAACGCGACGTGGTTGTTGGCGTCGACTGCGATGCGGCCCGACGTCTCGTTGCCCGTCGTGCCGAACGAGATGGCCCAGATCACGTTGCCGTTCGTACCGTCGAGTTTCGCGAGAAAATGATCGGTGCCGCCGACCGACGTCAGCGCAAACGTGCCCATCGTGATCGACGTCGTGAACGTGCCGGTCATGTAGACGTCGCCAGCGGCGTCGAGCACGATGTTGTTGTCGCGATCGTCGCCGGGGCCGCCGAACGAGACGGCCCAGATGCCGTTGCCGCTGCCGTCGAGTTGCGCGACCCACATATCGAGACCGCCGTGCGTCGCGGTGAGCATCGACGTGGCTCCGCCGAAGTCGATCGAGGTATCGAAGAAGCCGGAGATCACGAGCTTGTTGACGTCGACCGATGCCGCGCCGCCACCGCTGACTTCTTCGCGACCGGTGCTGCCGAAGTGCTTCACGAGATCGACCGCGCCGGTGAACTGATCAAAGCGCGCGACGATCACGTCGCGGCCGCCGAGCGACACGATCGGCTGACCGTCGAACGTCGCCGTGTTCTCGAACCAGCCGGCGCCGTACATCGTGCTGCTCGGGCCGCGCGCGCTCGCCAGGAATTTGTCGTCGCCGGGACCGGTGATCATCTGCACCCACTCGGCGACGCCGTTCGCGTACGCACCGATGTAGCCATCGGCGAAGCCGTCGCTGCCAGTGAGCAGGGGGCCTTCGCCGACGTCGATATCCTCGGCCGCGTTGCTGCCGCCGTAGACGACACCGCTGACGATTGGCGTGTTGCCGGCGTCGAGCGACGACAGCAAGCCGTACTCCTGGCCGATGTTGCCGTGGCGCACCGCGTAGAGATTGGTCGCGTCGGCTTCGGTGAAGGACGCGACGACCATATCGGTCGCGCCGGCCGACGTGAGCATGTTCGAACCGTCGAGGATCGCGGTCGATGTCAAATAGCCGGGCGTGACGATGCCGGCGGGTCCGGCCGTGATCGTTTGGGTCAGCATCTGCGACAGCGAACGCAGCCAGATGAAGCCGCCGGGTGTGGTCGGCGGCGCATCGGGCACGATCATCGAGTCGGCCACGCCGCCGTCGCCGTCGCCTTTCGTGAAGTGCACGTTGGGTACGTTGCACGCGGCGAGCAGCGCGATCGCGAGCGTGCGCATCAGAATCGCCCCATCACGCTCACGCCATGTGGATCGATCGCGACCTCGACCGCGCGCTCGTGCGGCGCACCGGTGAGCCACAACGTGACCGCGACGATGGCGGCGATCCCTGCCGCACCGAACGCGGCGTCGGCTTCGAACGCGCGCGTATGACCGGTCGAGATCAACGCGTTCGCCGCGTCCGCGGCCGCACATGGAGCGTTCGGCGACGGGCACGTCGCGTATGCCTTGTTCTGGTCGGATTTCGCCGAATTGCCGAGGACGATGCCGACGACCGCGGCGGCGACCGCGACGCCTGCTACACCGATCGCGATGTCGCGCTGCGACGTGAACGCGCTCTCGCTGGTCGACGGCGCTGGCTCGACGCGCCTGGCGGCGACCACGACGGGTTTGTCGACGACAACGGGCGCGAGCTTGGGCACCGTGATCGCGACATCGCCGTGCTCGGCCGGAACCTTCACGCTGCCGTGCCACGCGACGAAGCCCGGCGCGGTCGCACTGATCGCGTAGTCGCCGCCGTCGATCGGGATCGCTTTGTTCCACAACCCGGCGTCGACCGGCTTGTCATCGCGCGCGACCTCGAGGCCGTCGATCGGTGACGCGACGGCGATCGTCAAATACGACAACCGCGGCTCGAGTGCGACGACGCGCGCTTTCGCGACGGCTTGCTTCTTCGGATCTTTCACCCGCGTCAGCGCGTCTTTGAACGCCGACCACGCCGATGCGAGTTGGTTGTTACGCTCGCGACAATCGCCGAGGCGGATCAGCGTGCCGGCGCGCGGCTCGATCCGGTTGGATGACTCGAACGCGTCGCATGCCTCGGCGAGCTTGCCTT
>DASXEF010000420.1:0-4666 GCA_036490255.1 Kofleriaceae bacterium | reverse complement strand
TCATCACGCGCGCCGGTGAAGGCACGAAGATCATCCTGACCGGCGACCCGTATCAGATCGACCATCCGTATCTCGACTCGTCGAACAACGGCCTCACGACCGTCGCCGAGCGTTTCAAGAACGAGATGATCGCGGGTCACGTGATCCTGACGAAGGGCGAGCGCTCGCCGCTCGCGGAGCTCGCGACGCAAATCCTGTGAAGCTCGCGCTCGCGATCGTCGCGCTCGTTGCAAGTCCCGCGATCGCGGGACCAGGTTGGGAGCTGCACGTGCCCGAGCGTATCGAGATCGCGAGCGGCAACACCGGCGCGCTCGCGCTCGATATTTCACTCGATCGCGGCGAGACGATCTCGAAAGATGCCGGCCTCGTGCTCGATCTCGCGCCCGACGGCGGCGTGACGCTCAAGCACCGCCGGCTGTCGCGCGCGGATGCCGTCGATCCGGACGCCGACGCGCTGCGGTTTTCGATTCCGCTCCACGCCGAAGCCGCCGGCGATTTCACGCTCAAGCTGCACGTGCGGTTCTGGTTGTGCGGCAGCAAAGTCTGCCGGCCGATCGACGCTCGCCGGACGATCGCGATCAGCGTCGCGAAGCCTTAGCTACCCGCCAACGGCCGGACGTCGTCGACGAGGTGCATCAGCACGTGGCCGGGTTCTTCGATCTGCATCATGTGCGCGGAATTCTCGAACCACACCAGCTTCTTCGCCGGTGCGTGCACGCGCGCGAACCACGCAGCGGTAATTTTCGACGACACCGTCTCGTCGTGGCGACCGTTGAAGATGATGATCGGGCAGCGGAAGTCGGTCGCCTTCTCGAAATTGACGGCCGCGAAGCTGCCGAGGAGCGCCGCGAGCGAGAGCTGCGAGCCTTTGTCGATCGCGTCGACATCGACGTCGGTGTAATCCGGCGAGAGCTCCGACGCGTTGGCGTAGTAACCGTACTCGTCGCGGTTGTACGTCAGGCCACCGAGCTTCATCACCCACTTGCGCTCGACGTTCAGCTTGTCGAGCACGAGCGAGCCGCCCGCGTCCGGATACGGCGCGATCGCGGTCAGCTCGTTGATCGCTTGCGCGTCGTGCCGCGAGCTCGCGATCGCGAGCATCGCGGTGTAGCTCTCCTTCTCGCTCGCGAGCGTGTCGATGATCTGGCCCATGCCGATATATGCGTAGAGCCACTCGGGGTGACGCTGCGCGAGCATCAGCCCGAGCGCCGAGCCCCACGAATGACCGATCACGAAGATCTTGTCCTTGTGATAGGTGGCGCGCAGATACTGCACGAGCTCTTCGGCGTCGCGCTCCATGCGATCGAGCGATAGCGTCGGCTTGATCCGCGCCGGATCGTCGGCGGTGTACGTCTTGCCCGCGCCGCGCTGGTCCCACTGCACGACCGTGAAGAAGTCTTCCCACGGGTTCTGAAACGTCCAGCTCGTCGGCATCTCTGGTGCGGCAGGACCGCCGTGGATGAACAGCAGGATCGGGTTCTTGCGATCACGGCCGCGAATCGTGATCCATTGTTTGGTGCCGCCGAGCGGGATCTCGAGCTGCTGATCGATCCCGTCCGGCGACACGACCTTCTGCAGGTCCCCGACGATCTTGCGCGCGTCGTCCTTGGTGAACGGCTCGGCGTGCGCGAGCAGCGGGAGCAATGCGAGCACGGCAGTCAGTCGCAGCGACATGGTCGTAGCGTAGCCGCTCCCGCGGCAGTCACGACTACAACGCGAGCTCGTCGGGTCTGGGGCGCACCACGCAGATCGCGACGAGCGAGATCAGTGGAAAGAATGCACCGAACAGGGCCCACGCGGCGCCGCTGCGGCCCTTGTTCATCGCAACGAGCCCCGACGCGAGCGCGCCGACGAGCATGACGGTCAGAATGATTCCAGCGTTCATAAAGTTCTCCTTCGGACGCGCTTATCGGCGTGCGTGCGCCGCGGTTGCGTGAAAAAGTCGCCGCATGGACACGTTCCCCGGCGAGCTCGACGTTCGATCGTTGTTACCGGCCTCGCACGACGGCGACGCCGATTCGCAGCGCTTGCTGCAGGTCGCGCTCGCGAACGAGATCAATGTCAGCGAGCTCGCCGCGCGGTGGATGCCGACGACGCGCGAGCTCGACGTCAAGCTCGCGTTCGCGCGCCAGGCCGGCGACGAGGCCGGTCACTTCCAGCTCGTCGCAGAACGGCTCGCCGCGCTCGGCTTCGACATCGCCGCGTTCGCGCCGCCGGTGCCCAACGCACTGTTCGTGTTTCTGCACGCGCTCGACGGCACGATCGAGCGGATCGCCGGCGGGCTCTACGCGCTCGAAGCGGTCGCATACGCGGTCAACGAAGGCTTCATGGCCTACTGCGCGAAGCGCGGCGACGACGAGACCGTGCGGATCTATCGCGAGTACATCCAGCCCGACGAGCGCGCGCATCACGAGCTCGGCAAGCGGCTGCTCGCGAAGTACGCGCGCACGCCGGAGCAGCAAGCGCTCGCCCGCGCGACGGCCGCCCGCGTGATCGAGCTGGCGACCGCGACGCGCGCCAAAGCCGCCGAAACGCTGGGCGTCGCCTGCTTTCCGGGCTGCTGATTAGATCGCCGGGCGGGCTAGTGCGTCGATAGGCGCATGATCGAACGCCAGCGCATCGCAACGTATGGAATTACAACGGCTGCCATTGCGACCGTGGCGCTGGCGTTGTGGCTCAAGCCCTGGCAATCGCACAGCCTCGTGGAGCCGTTGCCGGTGCCGGCGTCGGCGCACCGCGTCGATCTCGTGTTCGCGGTCGATACGACCGGCTCGATGGGCGGCCTGCTCGATGGCGCGAAACGCACCGTGTGGTCGATCGCGTCGCACATCCGCCAGGTCGACCCCGACGTCGATCTGCGCGTCGGCTTGGTCGCGTATCGCGATCTCGGCGACGAATACGTCACCAAAGATCTGCCGCTGACGACGGACCTCGACGCGGTCTTCACCGAGCTGTCGGGCTACATCGCGGCCGGCGGCGGCGACGAGCCCGAAGATGTCGATGCCGCGTTGTGGGACGCGGTGCACAAGATGGCTTGGCGCGGCGACACGAAGAAGATGATCTTCCTCGTCGGCGATGCGCCGCCGGCGAGCCGCAACGACGTGCCGCGATTCGAGGTCAGCGCGCGCGACGCGCACGACCGCCAGATCATTCTCAACGCGATTCGCTGCGGCAACGCGGAAGACACCGCGGTCGCGTGGAAGCAGATCGCGGCGCTCGGCGACGGCGAGTTCTCGTCGATTGCCGAAGACGGCGGCGTGCAGCAAGTCGCGACGCCGTACGACGCGAAGCTCGCGGATCTGTCGCGCACGATCGATTCGACGACGGTGATCTACGGTGCACCCGCGGTTCACGCGCACTACGCGGCGAAGATGGCGGCGACTGCGGCCGCGCCGGCGGCCTCGAAAGCCGACCGCGCGACGTATTACGCGGCGAAGCCATCGCCGCGCGCCGCCGAAGACATCACCGAAGGCGTCGCGACCGGCGACATGGGCGTCGGCGGGCTCGACGACAACAAGCTGCCGTCGGATCTGCGCGGGTTGTCGAAAGACGAGCTCAAGCAGACGATCGCGGACCGCGCTCGCCAGCGCGCCGACGCGCAAAAGCAGATGGCCGACGTCGCGAAGCAGCGCGACGAATACTTGAAGTCGCATGCCGCGGCGGGTAGCGGCTTCGACGGCGCGGTCAAGGGCACGGTCGATCGCGAGCTAGCAAAGTAAATCGCCAGGTTTACGCGACGCGTTGGGGGTGCTATGTCGCCCCCGATGAACTTTTCGGAGCTCGGCCTGATCCGCCCGATCGCGCAAGCGGTCGCCGCGGAGGGCTACGTCACGCCAACGCCGATCCAGGCCAAGGCGATTCCACACGTGCTTGCCGGGCGCGATTTGTTGGGTCTTGCACAAACCGGCACCGGCAAGACGGCGGCGTTCGCGCTGCCGATCCTCCAGCGCCTCGCCGAAACCGCGCCCAATCGCGGTCACCGCCATACACGCTGCCTCGTGCTCACGCCGACGCGCGAGCTCGCCGCACAGATCGGCGAGAGCTTCGCGACCTACGGCAAGCACCTGCAGCTGCGTCAGGTCGTGATCTTCGGCGGCGTCGGCATGGAAGCGCAGAGGCAGGCGCTCAAGAACGGCATCGATATTCTCGTCGCCACGCCGGGCCGCTTGCTCGATCTCGCGGGCCAAGGCCTCGTCGATCTGCGCGGGCTCGAAGTGTTCGTGCTCGACGAAGCCGATCGCATGCTCGACATGGGCTTCATCCACGACGTCAAGCGCGTGATCGGCCTGTTGCCGTCGCGCCGCCAGACGCTGTTCTTCTCGGCGACGATGCCGCGCGAAGCGCAGGAGCTCGCCGATCGCCTGCTGCATCAGCCCGAGACGGTCGCGGTCGTGCCGCCGGCGACAACTGCGGAAAAGGTCGAGCAAGAAGTGTTCTTCGTCGAGAAGAGCGACAAGCGCGCGCTGCTCGTCGACGTGCTTCGCGACAACGGGATGAAGCGCGTGCTCGTGTTTTCGCGCACGAAGCACGGCGCGAACCGCATCGCCGAGCACCTGATGAAGCAGCAGGTCGGCGCCGAAGCGATCCACGGCAACAAGTCGCAAGGCGCCCGCGAGCGCGCGCTCGCGAACTTCAAGGCCGGCAAGACCCGCGTGCTCGTCGCGAC
>DASXEF010000415.1:0-7986 GCA_036490255.1 Kofleriaceae bacterium | reverse complement strand
CGATGTGGACGCCGGTGCACGCGATGGCGTTCTTGATCTCGGCCGCGCACTTCACCGACCGCGCGCCGACGCCGATGCCCGCAAACGCCGCCGGGCTCATCGAATCGTTCGCGAAGATCTACAGCGTCAACGCGAGCCCCGACGAGCTGCTAGCGCACGGCGAACAGCTCTATCGCCGCTGCAACAACCATCGCTTCGTCGTGCTGCGCGTCGTCGAAGATCAGGTGATGCGCTTCGCGTCGCTCGAGCTCGAGGTCCGCACGACGGTGCTGCAGATGGTCAACAGCTTCGCCGCTGATCTCGTCACGCCGTGGCGCCGCGCGATCATCACCGCGACGATGGCCGTGCTCGCGACGAGCCCGAAGGCGATGGTGCGACCGCGCCATTGCCCGGCCGTGCCGGCGTTGCGCTAGCGGCGGCCGTAGCGACGGAACATCGGCGCGACCACGACGGGCGCGATCGGCGCGACGTAGTACGGGTACGCCGGGATGCCGTTCGCGTTCGCGATCGCGGCGAGCGCGGCCGCGCGATACGCGCCGCCCCAGCCCCAACCGCCGCTGACGTCGGCGAGCGTGTTCGTGTCGATCGAGACGAGGTCCGAGGAGGAGTTCTTCATGTATGGGCCATTCAGCAAGCGATGGACCACGCGACGAGCGAGTCCCGCGAGTTGCAGATCGTCTACCTGCGGAATCGCCGCGATCGACGAAGCGCGCGAAATCCCGGGAGCCGGTCGCGAGCTCTCGACGGACGCTTGGTTTGCCTGGCAGAACGATCCGCCGGTCACTCGCGTGGGCTAGAACAAGCGCATGGTTCGAGAGCTAACCGCCGGCGTGCTCGACGCACTGCGCGGTGCCGCGTACCTCGCGCGGAACCCGACATTGCTCAAGTACGTCGTCGGGCCGGCGATCGTGGTCGCGTTGCTCGGCGCGTTATTGTTCGGCTGGGTGCTCGCGATCGTCGGCGCGATCGGCCTCGTCGGCTGGACGTCGCTCGCGATCGCGTGCGCGACGGTGATCGCCGCGATCGCGATGCTGATCTCCGGCCCGTTCAACGAGATGCTGTCCGAAGCGATCGAAGAGCGCGAGAGCGGCGTGACGCCGCCGGCGTTCGACGCGGTGCGCTTTCTCGGCGAAGTCGCGGTCAGCATCGCGCACGCGATCCGCCGCGGCTTCGCGCACGTGGTGTTCCTCGTCGGCCTGCTGATCGTCGCCAGGTTCGTGCCGGTGATCGGCGCGTGGCTCGCGGCGATCGGCAGCGGCTGGGTCGCCGCGCGATTCGCGTCGTACGCGGCCTACGACGCGGTGTGGGGCCGCAAGCAGTGGCGCTATCGCGACAAGACCGCGTACTTGCGCGGCGACCGCTGGCGCACGCTCGGGCTCGGCGCGGTCGTCGGCGCGATGTTCGCCGTGCCGGGGATCAACGTCATCGGCCTCGCGATCGGCTCGGCGGGCGCGACGTTGCGGATCCTGCGCACCGATGCGATCAATCAACGAGCGTCGCGTACTCCTCGGTGAGCGCGTAGCCGTTGCCCATGTTCGTCGCGCGCAGGACCGCGCGGTAGTTCGTGAAGCGATACTCCGCCGCGGCTTGCCGCAACGCGCCCGCTGCGAGGTCGTCGGTCTCGCCGGTTCGCATCATCGGCGTGCCTGCTTGGCGGGCGAGCGCGTCGGCGAATGCGGTCGCGACGGCGTGAACGTCGCCGGTGCGCCGGACCGTGCGCACCGAATCGAGCGTGCCGCGGTCGTTGAAGCGAAACCACGCCGACGTCAGCGCGAGCGAACCCGGTTGCGCGACGCGATCGCACTCGAGCGTGCCGCGATGATCGACGCACCAGCTGCCGTGCAGCATGGCCCACCGCGTGACATCGCCGCGAGATGTCGTGTCGAGCGCGAAGCCGAGCGCCGGCCGCTCGCTCGCGACGGCGTTGCCGCGCAGCCGCGGATCGTGATGAATCGCGACGTCGCCGCGTCCGTAGCCGAACGGGCACGTGCCTGCCCCACCGTGGTTGCCGAACAACATCGGCACGTGGATCGCGACCATCGCGACGACCGCAACGCCAAGCACGACGAGCACCTTCATCTCAGTGCTCCACGATCGACGCCTTGAACGACGCATCGGTGACGACCGGCGCGAAGCAGCTCGAGATGTCGCCCATCGGCACGCTGTTGGTCGTCAGCGCGGGCACGACGATGTTCGCGACGAAGTAGTCGAACTGCGAGCTCGTGATCTCGAGCCCGGTGTGCGCCATCACCATGTCTTGCACGCCGTTGTAGTTCTTGCCGTCGCTGTACGTGATCGTCGTCGGGCCGCCGTACGCGTAGACGAGGAATGCGGCGAGCTTGCCTTCGAACGTCGCGGCGTTGTCGTCGGTCGACGGCGGCGTGCCGGTGCCGATCAGCGTGAACGCGCTGCCGAGATTCGCGGTGCCGTTCGCGGTCATCTCGGTGCCGACGTTGGCGACGATCGATTTATTGACGGCGACGAACCCGGTCGCGCCGTACGTATCCCACGCGTCCTTGCCGCTGCTGGTGCACTTGAATGCAGCGCCAGGTCCGAGCGCAGCATCGGGTGTAGAGCTGCTGTTGTTGTTGCTACACGCGACGGCGAGCAACGCGAATCCAGACAAGCGAACGATCGACATGGAACCTCCGGACGTGAGTGGTGTGCTCGCGTTACGTGGCCCGATCGCGATCGGATCGATCGTCGTCGTCGATCTTTGTTCGCGCTACGCCAATACGGGCGATCGCGCTCGCCGGATCGCCCGAGCGTGCGAATCCGCGCTCACGCCGGCGTGTGCCAGCCGTTCGCTGGTCCGACCGTCGCCGCTTGTGCAGGACCCCACGTGTTCGGCTCGTATTCGTGCGTCGGCACCGCGGCATCGAGCACGCCGTCGATCACGCGCCACTCGGCTTCGACCGCATCCTCGCTCGCGAACAACTGCGCATCACCGCGCATCGCGTCGTGGAGCAATCGCGCGTACGGCGACATCGCGCCCGGCTCCGAGCTCGCCGCGACGAGCTCGAGATCGCGACCGACCATCGCCTCGCCGGCGGACTTCGCGCGCACGCCCATCGCGATCGCGACCTCCGGCGAGAGCCGGAACCGCAGATAGTCTTTGTGCGCCAAGGCGGCGGCGGGCTCGCCGAACACCGAGCGCGGTGGCGGCTTGAATGTCACGAGCACTTCGGTCGTCGTCACCGGCAGACACTTTCCGGCGCGCAGGTAGAACGGCACGCCGGCCCAGCGCCAGCTGTCGATCTCGAGTCGCATCGCCGCGAACGTCTCGACGCGCGAGCTCGCGGCGACCCCATGCTCGTCGCGATAGCCGCGGAATTGGCCGTTCACGACATCGTCGGGCTTCGCCGGGATGATCGATTGCAACAGCCGCGTGCGCACGTCGGTGAGGGCATCGGCCGTCGCGGCAGCAGGCGCATCCATCGCGAGGTTCGCGACCACCTGCAACAGATGATTTTGGATCACGTCGCGGATCGCGCCCGTCTCGTCGTACATCTTGCCGCGGCCGGTGACGCCGAACGTTTCGGCCATCGTGATCTGCACGCTCTCGACGAAGTTGCGATTCCAGATCGGCTCTAGAAACGAGTTCGCGAATCGGAAGTACAGCAGATTTTGCACCGGCTCTTTGCCGAGATAATGATCGATTCGAAAGATCGACGACGCGGGAAACACCTCGAGCAGCGTGCGGTTCAGCTGTCGCGCCGATTCCAAGTCGTGGCCGAACGGCTTCTCGACGACGACACGAGCGTCGGTCGCGCAGCCCGACTTCTGCAACGCGGCGCCGACGGTGCCGAACAAGCTCGCGGGAATCGCGAGATAATGCAGTGGACGCTTCGCGTCGCCGAGCGCCGCGCGAAGCCGCGTGAACGTCGCCGCATCTCGGTAGTCGCCGCCGACGTAGCGCAACAGCGAAGCCAGCTTCGCGAATGCCGCCGGATCGAGTGCCTGGCTCGCCGTCACGCTCGCTTTCGCGCGTTCGCGAAGCTGATCGTCGGACCAGTTGTCGCTCGCGACGCCGATGACCGGCACGTCGAGCAGCCCGCGCGCGACGAGCTCCTGCAGCGCAGGAAACACCATCTTGAACGCGAGATCGCCACTCGCACCGAAGAACACGACAGCGTCGTTGACTGGCATCGCGCCTATTTATTCGCGTCGTCGATGTCTTTGTCGAGCGAATCGAAAGAGTCGTCGACGTCTTTCTTGTACGCGTCCCAGTGATCTTGCGTCTGCGCGTTCATGTCGTCGAGCTTGGTGGCGAGCGCATCGCGCCGCGCCTTGAGCCGCACTTCGGCTGCCTTGGCCTTGTCGTCGGTCTTCGCCGAGAGCTGGACGAGCTTGGCATCGATGTGATCGAGCCGCGCCTTCACGGCTACCGAGTAGTCCGTTCGCGCCTTCTGCAGATCGATCTTCGCGTTGTCGACCTTCACCTGCTGGTTCGCGACGTCCTGCTGATCCTTCTCCTGGACCTTCGCGAGATCCTTGTTGTGGTCGCGGAGATCGTTCTCCGCTTTCTTCATGTCGCTCGCAGCCTGATCCGTATCGTGCTTCTTGCACGCGCCGGTCGTGACGAGCGTGAGGCCGACGAGCGAGCTACACAGCCAGATGGATAGTTTCATGCGGGGCATGTCATGCAACGCGAATGCCTCGGGAGCAGCGCGCTACGGCCGGGGTTTCCGCGCGTGCCGGCTCATCGAGCGTTGACGCACAGCCGGCCCGCTCGTCACGCCGCGATGGTGAGATGCTCGCCGCGCATGTCAACGCCGACCGGTTATCTCCACGGCTACAGCGAGCCCGAGCGCGAGCGCTTGCATCGTCAAGCGCGGTTCCTCGAGCCGATGGTTCACGATCGGTTGCCGTTTCGCCGCCGCCGCCGACTGCTCGAGGTCGGCAGCGGCGTCGGCGCGCAAACCGAGATCTTGTTGCGCCACTTCCCCGAGATTCACATCACCGGTGTCGAGATCAACGATTACCAGATCGCGGAATCGCGGCGCTATCTGGCGACCGTGCCGTGGGCGAGCGGCCGCTACACGATCACGAAAGGCGACGCGACGCGGCTCGAGTTCGAGCCCGAGAGTTTCGACGCCGCGTTCCTGTGCTGGATCCTCGAGCACATCGGCTCGCCGTCGCGCGTGCTTTCGGAGGTGCGCCGCGTGCTCGTGCCCGGCGCGCCGGTGGTCTGCAACGAGGTGTTGAACGCGACGTTCTTCATCGATCCGTACAGCCCGGAAACGCTGCGTTACTGGATGGCGTTTAACGATCATCAGCTCTCGCTCGGCGGCGATCCATTTGTCGGCGCGAAGCTCGGCAACTTGCTTCAGTCCGTCGGCTTCCGCGACGTCACGACAGATGTGCGGACGTTCCACCTCGATAATCGCGCTCCGGGCGAACGCGCCGAGTTCATCGCGTACTGGACCGAGCTGTTGTTGTCGGGTGCGCCCGCCTTGCTCGACGCCGGCAAAGTCTCGCAAGAGGTCGTCGACGGCATGACGAAAGAGCTCGAGCTCGTCGCCCGCGATCCGAACAGCGTGTTCTTCTACTCGTTCATCCAGGCGCGCGCGCGCGCGTGGTGACGACGCGAGCGAGAAACGGCCGAACCGCGGCCAGGAACGGCTGCGGGCATTCGAGCCAGCCGAGATGCCCGCAGCTCGCGAGCTCGACCACCGAAACATCGGCGTGGCCGAGTGCCGTCGCCGCGGCGCGACTCGCGGGTGCAAGCGGATCCTTGGCGCCGATCACGACCAACACGGGAAGCGTCGCGCTCGCGACGCCGCCGGTGTACTTCGCGTCGATGAAGGCCTCGAGAACCTGCGAGCGGCCGGAGTCGTCGCACGTTCGCTTCAGCATCGCAGGCGGCGCGACGAAGCGAGGATCGGCGGAGTACGCCGGCGCGACCGCCAAGAACCGATCGCGACAGCTCGATGACGGGATCGGGTCGGGAATGATGCCTTGATGCTGGAGCTCGGCGATGCGGCGGCCGAGCGCTTCGCCGCCTGCTTGCATCGCGTCGGCGTCGGCAACGCCGGTGTCGACCAACGTCAACGACGCGACCGCGTCGGGAAATCGATCGAGGTAGCGGAGCGCGATCATGCCGCCGAACGAGTGCCCGAGCAGGTGAACTCGCGCGACGCCGAGGCGGCGCCGCAGCGTCTCGAGATCCGCGACGTATTCGTCCGGTGTGAACGCGGCGCTTCCCGATGCCGTCGAGCGCCCGACACCACGCTGATCGTAGGTCACGACGCGCCACGCGGGCGACGCCAATGCGTCTTGCAGTGGATCCATCGACTCGTGGCTCAGCCCGGGCCCACCGTTGATCAGCACGAGCACGTTGGCTCCCGCCGAGCCACCGCGGCTCCAGAAGTGGATGGACGAATCGGCGCCGGCGATCTCGCCGTCCGCGGCGTGCGGTGCTCGAGGCTCGCGGCACGCGATCACGGCGAACGCGCAACCGAGCGCCATTGCGACACCGTGCATCGGCGCAGCATACCGGTGCGACCGGCTTGTCGTGCCCAGGGACGGAGTTGAACCGCCGACACGCGGATTTTCAGTCCGCTGCTCTACCAGCTGAGCTACCTGGGCTGGTGGTGGCGCAATCTACATAGTTCGACCCGGCCTCGCAACGTGGAGATGCGTGGAATTCGAGGGTTTGGTGGGCTCTTGGGCGCAAGCGGTGGCACAATGGTCGCGCACGATGGCGCCCACCGATGGCACCGGACCGGCCACGGCGAACACGCCCGTCCCGCTGGATGGCGACGGGAGCGAGCTCATCGGCATGGTCGTCGATGGCCGCTACCGGCTCGAAGATACGCTCGGTCGCGGCGGCATGGGCTTGGTGTTTCGAGCGACGCACGTCGGGTTGCGCCGCCAGGTCGCCGTCAAAGTTCTGCATCCGTCGCTCGCGGCGTCGCCCGACGTGCGCAGTCGGTTCGAACGCGAAGCGCTCGCGGTCGGCAAGGTCGATCACCCGAACTGCGTCGCGACGTACGACGTCGGTCGCTTGCCGGATGGCTCGCTGTATCTCGCGATGGAGTTGCTCGAGGGCCGCTCGCTCGCCGATGTGCTCGAGCAAGAAGGCCAGCTCGCGCCGGGCCGCGCGCTGCATATTTTGACGCATATCTTGCGCGGGCTCGGCAGCATTCACGCGGCGAACCTCGTCCATCGCGACATCAAGCCCGAGAATATTTTTCTGATCCGCCAAGGCGACGACGTCGACTTCGCGAAGATCTTGGATTTCGGCATCGCGAAGCCGATGAGCGGCGAGCTGTCGGATGACGGCGTGCGACTCACGCAGGCGGGCATGGCGTTCGGCACGCCGATCTACATGGCGCCGGAGCAAGCACTCGGCTCCAAGCTCGACGGCCGCGCCGATCTGTACGCGGCGGCGGTGATGGCGTACGAGATGCTCGTCGGTCAGCCGCCGTTTTACAGCGAGGACAAGCTCGAGGTGATGTCGATGCACACCGCGAAGGCGGTGCCGCCGATGCGCTCGCGCTTGATCAAGCGCGCGAAGCCGGTGCCGTCGTCGATCGAGCGCCTGATCATCAAGGGGCTGACCAAGAAGCCGGCGGATCGCTACGAATCGGCCGAGGTGTTTCTCGCGAAGGTCGAGGAGGCGCTGCACACGCCGGATGGCGGCCAGACCGACGTCAACTTCGAGCGCGTGCACGGCGATACCGGCAGTCACTCGCTGATCGACGACGAAGGCGACGTCAACTTCGCGCGCGAACAGCGCGCCACTCACATCGCCGATTCGATCGACGAGGTGCTGTATCAAACGCCGACGAAGGCGTTGCCTGCGGTGCAGGTCGCGAAGCTCGCGGCGAGCACGAAGCCGGGCGCCGCGCCTGCGAGCGAAGACAAGCGCGCCGGTACGAAGCTCGGCGTCGCGCCAGCGCCAGCGGCACCGGTGCGCGCCGACGATAGCGGCGAGATCGTCGTGCCGCCGGGCGGCAAAGGCATCGGCTTGCCGTTCAC
>DASXEF010000356.1:0-2062 GCA_036490255.1 Kofleriaceae bacterium | reverse complement strand
TCGCCGTGCTGCGTGGCGGCGAGCGGTTTCGGGATCAGCACGATCTTGCGGTTGCCGGGGCCGCGCGGAATCTCGATGCCGGAATAGACCTCGGCCTTGTCGATCGTCAGGTTCTTGGCGTCGAGCCAGATCGCGGCGCTGCGCTGATCGAGCTTGCCGACGATCGTCACCTTGCCGGTGAAGTCGGGTTGCGCCGGATCGATCGCGAGCTGCGCCGAATACTTCGTCGGCGTGAAGTTGCGAGGTAACCGCAGCGTCGGTGCCGGCGGATCGAACACGGGCTCTTCCGGCAGCTGCGGCTGCGCCGAGCCCGCCGGCGGCGTCGTGGCGACGACAGGCTTCGCCATCTCCGGCGTAGGACAACAACCGGCGGCGAGGACGATCGCAACGAGCGCGCGTTTCATCGCGCGCGACTGTACACTTACTTCGCGAGCCAGGCGCGCACGCCGGGCTCGACGAGCTTCTTGCGCGCGACGCAGCGATCGTAGCCTTCGATCGCCTGCTTCGTCGGCCGATCGAGGCTCGAGATCGACGCGAAGTGCGTCTGCAAGAACTTCACGACGTCGTCGCGCCGCGCGGCGGAGCAGTCGGCGGTGAACGACCCCATCAGACGCTGTGCGAGTGGAAAGTCCTCGTTCTCGGACGTCGGCAGCCGCTTCATCAGCGCGTCCCAGTGCGTGCGGATGTAATCCTCGCTATCGCGCTGCGCTTCGATGCCGCCGGCGCCGAACAGCTGTGCGACATCTTCCGACGACAGATTCGGATCATCGACGAGCTTGTCGAGCATCGCGCGATGCCGCTTCGGATTGTCGAGCCCCGCGACGACGCCGAGCAGCTCGTCGCGCAACACCGGATCGGGCTCGTCGACCGCCTCGCCGCGTAGCTTCTCGGCGACCGCCGGATCGGCATTCGCGGCCAGATACAGCACGATGGGCCGCGACGTGCTCGGTAGATCGCGCCAGTGGGCGACGAGCCGCTTCGCTTCCGCGTCGAGCACGTGCGTGTGCGACCACGCAGCGGCGCCGAGTGCGTCGATGCGCACGCTCTCGGCCGCGTAGTCTTCGTCGTGCTTCGCGACGATGCCGATCGTGCGCAACAGCGGCTCGAGATACGCGCGAACCTTCGCGCGCGCGACGTCGCGGAGCTCGGCGGGCACGTAGCCGCTCAAGCTGAACGGCAACCCATCTGCGCCGAAGCCCATCATCGACGTGTCGCCGAGGCCGGCATCGAGCTCGCCCGGCGAGCCGGTGCGCAGCTTCGCGAAGATGTTCAGCGCCAGCGCGAGCGGCTGGCGCCCGGCGCGCGCGCCCGTCCACAGATCGACGAAGATCGCGACGCGCTCTTCGGGCGCGAGCAGCGGCCACGCTTTGTCGCGGATCGTCTCGATCGCCTTCGCGTCGAGTTTGACGCGGTAATAGCCGTAGTTGCCGGCCGGTGCGATCCACGCCGGGCAACGATCGAGCGCGAGCTCGCCCGTCTTCGCGCCCAGCACCGTGCAGCTGTCGCGGCGCTCGTGCTTCGCGCCTTCGTACGCGACGCAAACCGGCATCGTCCACGTCTCGTCGGGCAGCTTCGCATCGTCGCTCGACGAGAACCGTTGCTGCGCGAGCGCGACCTTGCCGGCGTTGCCGTCGCACGACAGGCTCATCGCGACTTCGGGCAGGCCCGGTTGATCGAAGAAGCTCGACGTTTCGGCCGCGAGCGAGCTGCCGTTCGCGCGATCGAGCACCGCGAACAAGTCGGCCGCGCGCGCGTTGCCGTCGGCGTGCGCCTTGACGTAGCCGCGGATCGCCGCCTGGAACTTGTCCTCGCCGATCTGGTGCTCGAGCATGCGCAGCACGAGTCCGCCTTTCGGATACGTGATCGCGTCGAACGCGTTGTGAATGTCGCCTTCGTTCTCGATCGGCTGGCGGATCTTGCGCGCGCTCGCGAGCTCGTCCTGCAAGAACACGAACCGCCGCGCCGCCGCTTGCGACGGCCAGCTCGGATCGATCGCCTGCGTGACCTTGTCTTCCATCCACGTCGCGAAGCTCTCGTTGAGCCAGATGTCGTCCCACCACGC
>DASXEF010000558.1:0-2277 GCA_036490255.1 Kofleriaceae bacterium | reverse complement strand
GATCGCGAAGTCGCTCGAGATCGACTTGCGCGATCGCACGGTCGCGCGCGGCGGCTCGACGATCAGCCAGCAGCTGGTCAAGAACGCGTTCCTCACGCAGCGCCGCACGCTCGATCGCAAGCTTCAAGAGGCGATCCTGACCTGGCGGCTCGAAGCGCGGCTCGACAAGGCGACGATCCTCGAGCGCTACCTCAACGTGATCGAGCTCGGTCCGCACGTGTTCGGCATCGGCGCGGCCGCGAAGTACTGGTTCGACGAGCCGGCGAGCGCGCTGACCGTGCACCAGGCCGCATTTCTCGCCGCACTGACGTCGGAGCCGCGGTCGATGAGCCACCGCGTGCGCCGCGCCGGCGGCCTCGACACCGACAGCAAGAAGCGCGTCGACGTGATCTTGCACGCGATGGGCATGCTCGACGACAGCCCGATGGGCTTCGCGAAGTCCGCGCTGCGCGACGAGTAGCGACGCTTCGCGCCGTTCGACGGTGCAGATCAGGCCGCGAGCGCCCGTCAGTCCGCTACGCATCTTCGCGGCTTGCTCCCGTGAATCGTGAACCGCGAAGCGAACCGAGAGCTCGAATTTTCTCGTGCCCTCGTGTCGATCCGAGCCTCGGCGGTTCGTCGCCTTGGTAAGGAGATGCCATGCGCTTCATGATGATCGTCAAACCGCCCGCGTATCACGACACGCAGATCGACAAGGCCGAGCTCGCGGCGATGGGCCGCTACAACGAGGAGCTCAAGCGCGCCAACGTGCTGGTCGATATGAACGGGCTCGCCCCGACCGAGGACGGCGCGAAGATCAAGTTCGCCGGCAGCAGGCGCACGGTGATCCAGGGCCCGTTCAGCGAAGCGACGGAAGTGATCGGCGGCTACTGGATCATCGACGTGGCGTCGAAGGCCGAGGCGCTCGACTGGGCCAAGCGCATCCCGTTCGGCACCGAGGTCCATCCCGGCCACGAGGTCGAAGTCGAGCTCCGCCGTGTGATGGAGCCGAGCGACTTCGCTTAGACGCCCAAGAACAGGCGATTGCCGAAGTTGCGCTCGAGATCGGCTGCGAAGATCTTCTGCGCCGCCGCGTCGATGTCGTACGCGACGCGCTTGAACTCGAACGTGCGCTCTTCGCTATCGTAGATCGTGTAGCTCGCGCGGTTGTCGTAGTCGCGCGGCTGGCCGACCGAGCCGACCGAGATGATGTAGCGATGCTCGGGGCGGATCGAAAACTTCGTCGCGACGACCTCGAACACCTCTTCGCGCGTCAGTGCGAACGACTTGCACAGGTGCGAGTGGCCGATGAACGTGACGAGCCCGAGGTCGTCCCAGATGTCGAGGCACTTCGACGCCTGCTCGACCGAGAAGATGTACTCGAACTCTTCGAGACTGACCGGCGAGCCGTGGCAGAACGTCAAGTCGCCTTCGCGCTGCTCGTACGGCAGGCCCTGCAGCCACTCGAGGTTCTCGGGGCGCAGCTGGCGCGCGTGGAGATCGAGCGCCTGGCGAGCGGCGTCGTAGTAGTACGAATAATCCATGCGGCCGGCGACCGCGGCGTCGTGGTTGCCGAGGATCGTGAACGCCGCGATCTTGCGGATCGCGTCGCAGCACTCGTTCGGCGAGGCGCCGTAACCGACGACATCGCCGATGCACACGTACTTATCGATCCGCTCCGATTTGAACGCGTCGAGCACTGCTGTCAGCGCTTCGATGTTCGCGTGAACGTCGGAGAAGATACCCAACCGCATGCGGCGCTCGATGATACCCGAAACTCTGCGTCAGGTCTGGATCAGATCCGCTTCGTCGAGCTCGGCTTCGGCGTCTTCTTCGTCGTCGACGATGAGATCCGAGTCGTCGAGCATCTCGAGCGGCGCCGAAAGATCGATCTCGGCGGCAGGAAGTTGCGCGATTTCCGAGGCGTCCAGCGATTCGAAGAAGCGGCGCGAGAACGCTCTGTTCACGGTCACGTCCTTGCTCGCCTCGGCGCCTGCCCGCACGCGAACCTCGTCGCGCGCGGCCGTATCGACGAGGCCGAGTGCCTGCTGCGCCAGCGGCGCCATCACGCTCTCGCCACGGGCCATCTGCTCGAGCGCGCTCTTGCCGCCGCGCGCACCGACATGCGCCATCGCCCATGCGACGCGCTCGCCGAGCTGCGGCGTGAGGTTCTCGCCGAGCCGGCCGACATGTGCGGCCAGCGGCGCGAGCGCCCCTGGTCCGACCTGACCGAGGGCCCGCGCGATCTCGCGCCAGACCTCGGTCGGCTCCGACACGAGCAGCCCGATCACCGCACGC
>DASXEF010000329.1:0-2515 GCA_036490255.1 Kofleriaceae bacterium | reverse complement strand
AACGCGATCGACGAGGTCGTGCACGGGCTCAAAGCCGGCACGTTCCAGCACGAGGTCGATCACTTGAACGGCACGCTGTTCGTCGATCGCGCCGATCCGTCCACGTTCGCGACCTGGACCGAGTTCGAGCGCCATCAGAAGCCGGCGTTCGTCGCGCGCGTCAACGAACTGGTCGCGCGCGTCGGCTCGTAGGTTTCTTCGCTTTCGGCTTCTTCGCGCTCGATTGATTGAGCTCGACGGCCGCGCGAATGAGCGCCTTGAACGCCTTCGCGTCGACGCTGCCACCCTCGGTGACATCGATCGCACGGCGCAGGTTGCCTTCGAGGCTCGCGTTGAACAGCTTGTCGGGATCCGGCAAGAACGCGCCTTTGAAGAACGTCAGCTTGACGTGCGTCTTGTACGACTCGCCGGTGCAGATGCCGCCGTCGTGATACCAGGTCGGCACGCCGGCCCACTTGAGCTCCTCGACGACGTCGGGGTCGGCTTGTTTGATCAGCGCGCGGAGCTTCGAGAGTGTTTCGGCGCGCCAGCCGCCGAGCGCGGCGATCTTGTCGGTCACTTGCTTCGTCGTCATGTAACAGCCTCGTTCGCGGGAACGAATGGTCCGCCGTTGCGGTTATCGCGCCATGAGCTTGCCTTACTTCGAGCCGCCGTCACTCGATACGCGGCTGCCGATTCACATCTTCGGGGCGATCGTGACGGTCGGCATGATGATCGGAACGTCGGTGCTGCTGCGCTACGCTCGACGCGTCGGCGAATCGCAAGCTCAAGCGCGCTCGCTCGCCGGTTGGGTTGCGGGCTGCGGCATCGTCGGCGCGCACGTGCTCGACGTGCTGTTCTATCGACCCGGCGAAGCCTGGCATCACCCGATCGTCTTGCTCGAGGTGTGGACGAGCATCTCGTCGTACGGCGGCTTCATCGGCGGCGCGCTCGCGTTCGCGGTGATCACGTGGCGGCGAAAGCTGCGCGTCGCGCGATGGGCCGATATCACGATCGTCGGCTTGCTCGTCGCGTTCTCGATCGGTCGCGCGGGTTGCACCGCCGTGCACGATCACATCGGTGCGCCCACGACGTCGGCCATCGGCATCGATTTTCCGCGCCAGGCGCTCGTCGAACGCGGGCTCGCCGACGAGATCGGGGCGACCGGGCCCGTCGTACGCGCGCACGATCTCGCGTTCGAAGAGCTGCTGTATCTGATTCCGGTCAACGCACTCGTGCTGTGGCTCGCGTTCCGCCGCGGTAAACGCAAGCTGCCCGACGGCACGCTTGCAGTCCTCGCCGCCGGGCTCTACGCACCGGTTCGTTTCGGGCTCGAGCACTGGCGGCTCGCATCGACCGATCCGCCGTACGCCGGCCTCACGTTCGCGCAATGGTGCTCGCTGGTGCTGTTCGCGGCCGCAATCGTGCTCGGCGCGCGAATCGCGGTGCTGGCGCGACGCGAATGACGGCCGCATCGCTTGCCCGCCGCGCGCCGGCGCGATTTCATGACACCGATGGCGCGCCGGCGCTCCAAGACGAACATCGCCCCGGTGGCCAAGCGCGCGCGTTCTACGAAGAAGAAGACCACGCCGCCGGGCCCGCTGATCAACGTGCGCCACATGGCGCGCAAGGACATCGGCGACGTCTGGGAGTTCCTCAAGATCAGCTTTCGCGACGTCAACGCCGAAACGGTCGAGTACCAGCGGCCGCGCTCGCGTAAACGCTTCGAGGAAGTGTTCGAAGAAGAAGGCATCGAACAGCTCTTGTTCGAAGTCGACAGCGACATCGTCGCGTACGCCGAGTGCAGCTACGAGGTCACCGGCTCCGACAACTGGATCAACCCGCGCTACTTCGAGAAGCGCGAGATGAACCCGCTGTTCGTCGACGAGCTAGCGGTACATCCCAACTGGCACGGCAAGGGCGTCGGCTCGTTCGTGCTCGAACAGCTGCATCACCTCGCCCGCGTGCACGGGCTCAACCACCTCGTGCTCGAGGTCGCGGAGAACAACGAGCGCGCGCTCGGCTGGTACAAGAAGCGCGCGTTCAAGAAGCTCGACGCCGCGATCTTCATGGCGTGCGACGTCGACGTCGAGCCCGAGCTGCTGCCGCCGCGCGAGCTGCCGCCGGCGCGCTCGTCGCGCGACTCCGAGCCGACGATCGCGTCCGGCGGCTCCGACGACGAGTCGTCGTGAGCGGCGACGCGCCGTTCGTGTCGCGCACGCCGTACGTCGCGGAGCATCCGGCGGCGCTCGCGCTGTACTGCTCGGACGGCAGGTTCACCGAGCCGGTCGAGGAGCTGCTCCGACACGTCGGGCACGCGCGGCTCGACACGCTGACCGTGCCGGGCGGGCCCGGGCTACTCAACCCGTTGACCGCGTCGTACGGCGATCTCGACTCGACCAAGCGCGGCGCGAGCTTCCTCATCGAGGCGCACGCGATCCGCGACGTGTTCCTGATCGCGCACGCGGGCTGCGGCTACTACAAGAAGAAGCTCGGCGCGACGAAGACGGCCGAGCAGATCGTCGTCGTGCAGCGC
>DASXEF010000307.1:0-11136 GCA_036490255.1 Kofleriaceae bacterium | reverse complement strand
CGCCGGGCTCGGCGCGTTGATCGGCGCGCTGTATCTGGCGAGCCGCGAGACCATCCACGGCCTCGTCAACGTGATCGGCTACGCGACGACCGTGCTCGGGATCGGCCTGGTCGCGCTGCGCTTCGCACCGAGCGTGTGGATCGCCGCCCCGCTCGTGTTGTTGTGCGGCCTCGGCTGGATGGTGCAAATGGCGTCGACGAACACCATCATCCAATCGACGGTCGACACGAAAATGCTCGGCCGCGTGATGAGCTTGTACGGCGTGGCGTTCTTCGCGGGCTATCCGGTCGGGGCGATGTTGCTCGGTTGGATCGCCGATCAGATCGGGCCGATGGACACGTTCTTCTGCGCTGGGGTAGCCGTCCTCGTCGGGGCCGGGGCGTTTCGCGCAGTGCTTCCAAAGATTAACGCCAGCGCAGTTCCGGTCGCGCGCGTGGCATAAAAATCCGATGAAGACCTTCGTTGCGATCGTGTTGCTCGCGATCGCCGCCGGATGCTCGGCATGCTCCTCCGGCAACGCGTGCTCGGATACCGCGTGCGTGTGCGCGGCGGGCGCTGCGTGCGATCACATGTGCGATCAAGGCACGTCGTGCAGCGTCGAATGCGCGGCCGGCGAGAGCTGCGCGGTCGGCTGCGAGGTCGGCCAACCGTGCACGGTGACGGCGAGCAGCGCGTCGAGCGCGAACATCGATTGCGCCGAAGCGTCGTCGTGCAACGTCGCGTGCCCGGCGACCTGCACCGTGACCGGCTGCGGCTCGGGTTGCACGGTCACGTGCCTCGGCGGCAGTGCCGGCACGATCGACGGCACGACGACGAGCTGTCCGTAACGCACCGGTTACGACGCCGGGCGGCGGGGCGTAGTATCTCGACGTCATGACCCTGCTTCCGACGACGATGGTCGGCTCTTATCCACGCCCGGCGTGGTTCACCCAACAACTCGCCGGTCGCGACGTGCTCGAGGCGTTCAAGATCGCATCCCACGCCGAAGCGTTTCACGACGCGACCGGCGCAGTGATCCGCGATCAAGTCGATGCCGGCCTCGACATCGTCAGCGACGGCCAGATGTGGTTCGACGACTACTCGATGGGGATCGGATCGTTCCTCTGGTACTGGCTCGAGCGCACGCACGGGTTCTCGAGCGAGAAGCTGCCGCACCCCGCGTACTCGAAAGCAAAGGGCCGCGACTCGTGGGCGCTCGACGAAGCCGGCGGCGTCGCTGTCGACGGCGCGATCGAGCGCGGGCCTGCGCGGATGGCCCTGCTCTATCAATGGGCGCAGCGTCACACCGACAAGCCGATCAAAGCGTGCGTCGGCGCGGGTCCGGTGCAGCTGTCGACGCTCGCGCACTTTCGCAGCGGGCCGGTCAAGAATCGCTACGATCTGTCGAAAGCGCTCGCCGACGTGTTTCGCGCGGAGATCGCCGAGCTCGTCGCCGCCGGCTGCAAGCACGTGCAGCTCGAGGATCTCGGCGCCTGGATGCCGAGCCTCTCGGGCGACAAAGACTGGGCGTGGGTCGCGAGCACGATCGATCGCACGATGGCCGACATCCCGAGTGGCGTCGAAAAGTCGTGGCACTTCTGCATGGGCAACGTGTGGGGCAACAAGATGACCGGCATGACCGCGGCGGGCTATCGCGAGATCGTGCCGCACTATCACGACGTCAAGGTCGACGCATTCGTGCTCGACTTCGCGTGCCGCGAGATGGAAGACGCCGATCTGCTGCGCAAGCTGCCGAGCGACAAGAAGATCCACGCCGGCGTGATCGACGTCCGCACGCTCGAGATCGAGCATCCCGAGCACGTCGCCGAGCGGATTCGTAAAGTCCTCAAGCACATCGAGCCCGAACGCGTGACGCTGACGACCGACTGCGGGCTCAAGCAGCTGCCGCGCGTCGTCGCGGTGCAGAAGCTACGGTCGCTCGCGCAAGGCGCCGCGATCGTGCGCAAGTCGCTATAATCGACGCATGCGGAGCTGGGTCGTGGCAATCGCGGCGGTGATGGCGTGCACGAGCAATCACGCCGGTACCGGCGACGCGAATGATGCGCAGGCGCAGACCTACGACGTGATGGTCACCGACCAGGACAACGCGTGCGTCAGCTTGGGATACGGCTCGTTCGCGCAGACGATCGTGACCGACGCCGGCGCCATCACCGTGACCGACGAGCACACGAGCATGCTCGGGCCGATCGCGGCGTCCGATGTCATGGTCGCCGGCGCGAGTTTGACGTTCACGGTGATGTGGACGACTGATGCTGCGTCCGCCACCGAGAATTACACGCTCGCGTTCGTCAGCGGCGAGCTCGTCGGCACCATGGCCGCTCACTTCATCGTCGGGAGCTCGCAGTGCCAGTCGAAGTTCTCGGTGAGCTCGTCGTGATCGCGATGCGTAGTTGGGTGTTTGTCGCGTGTTGTGCTGCGTGTGGTGGCAACAACGGCGGCGGCGGACCACTCGATGGCGGCGGCGATGCACTCGACGGCACGTATCGCGTCACGCTCACGGCCGGATCGGGATCCGCGGCGTGCGGGTCGTTCTACACCAGCTACCTGCAACTCGCGCAGACGATCGTGATCAGCGGCTCCGGCGTGACCGTCGCCGATCCGATCACGAAGAGCCCGGTCCAAGCGACGACACCCGCGATCGACGGCAGCGACATCGCGTTCGAGGTCACCTACACGATCACGAACGAAGGCGGCCAGATCCGCGGCGACGAGAGCTACCAGTTGGTCGCCGGTATCGGCACGCTGTCGGGCAACGCGAGCGGCACATTCGAGGTGCAAGCGTCGCCGCCGTGCTCGTTGGTCTATGCCGTGACACCGGCGCTATAGTCTGGGCATGCGCGGTTGGTTACACGTTGCGCGATTAACGCCGCGCGCGGCCGCGGGCTACAGGTCACCGGCGAGTCCGATCAGCTATCGGGAACGATGAGCGGCGAGTATCAGCTTCCGGGTCAAGCCGGCTGCGACCTCACGACGACGAGCCATCGGTCGTGAAGCGAGGACGCGATCATCGGTGGTTGATCGCGACGTATCTCGCGTGCGGTTGCGGATCGCTCGACGGCACGCACACGCTGTCGCTCACCGCCGCCTCGAATACGTGCGAGAGCTACTACGCGAGCTACAGCGAACGCACGACGGTGATCTCGATCAGCGGCTCCGACATCGTGCAGACCAACGCACCCGCGCAGATCGGCGGCAAAGCCACCGCGATCAACGTCGCGATCGATGGCGACTCGGTCAAGTTCGAGCTGTCGTACTTCGTCAGCGACGACGGCTTTGGCTCGCGCTACGACGAGAGCTACATGCTCGACGACGATCTGTCGGGCACTGCGATCGGCATGTACACGGTCGAGGCGGCGGAGCCGTGCACGCTGATGTTCTCGGTCACCGCGCAGTGATCGGCTGCAGCGCGAACCAGTGAAACACGCGATACGTGCCGTCGGCGCGCGTGCGAATCCGATGCACGCCTTTCGGCAGCTCGATCGCGAGCTCGACGAACGGCCCTGCCGGCGCGGCCATCACGAGCGTGCCGACCGCAACGTCGTCGGCGAAGATCTCGAGCTTCGTCACTGGCGCCATGCGCTCGTGGTACGGCAGATCGACGATGCCGCCGACGCGTACGAGCAAGCGCGTCGGCTTTTGCGGATCGAGCGAGAGGTCGAAGCGCTCGCTGGCCGTGCCGTCCTCGGTGCGGCGGATCGAGCGGCCGCCGTCGATGACGAGGCCGATCGGCATGTGCGCGCGATCGACGAACGACCAGCGCGCGGTGGGATCGCCGAGCCGGCGGCGACCGAGCGTCGCGGTCCATCCGTGCGCGTGCTCGCTCGCGAGATCGGCGACGTCGACGGCATCGACGACGGCCCAGCCGGGGTGATCCGTGAGCGGCGCTTCGCCGGTGCCGATGTGATCCCAGACCGCGGGCAACAGCTGCATGTCGGCGTCACCGACGAGCCGCTTGCTCGCGAAGCCGGGATGCAGCGGCGTGCGCAGCAGCGGATCGGCGTAGAAGTCGCCGATGCCGACGAGCCATCCCGGGTAGTACGCAAAATATTGCGGGCGCTGATCGACCGGCATGTGCTCGAGGAACTCGAAGCGCGAGCCGGGGCCGTTGTTCGCGATGCCGGCTTGATCGTTGGTGACGAGCCCGAGCATGTCGAACACCGGGCCGTCGCCGTAGTACGCGATCGCGCCCGCGTCGTGCAGCATCACGCGCGAGCCGGCCGGCAGCTTGTCGTGGATGAAGCGGCCGATCGCGACGACCTGCGTGTTGGTATCCATCGCACCTTGCGCGAACAGCTGCATGTTCGCGACGAGCGCGTGACGACCGCTGGCGATGAAGCCGACGCTCGCGACGCACGCGATCGCGGCGCACACCGGCTTGAACCGACCGCTCGGCGGCGCGAGCGCGAACCCGATCAGCACGAAGAACAGCGGCAGCGCGGTCGCGATGTAGCGGTAGTTCTGGAACTCGAACGCGTTGCCGACGCCCGATGTCGCGACGACGGCGAACAGCAGCGCGAACGGCGCGCCGATCGCCACGGCCGCGACGAGCGGCTTGTGCTCGCGCCGCGCCCACACGATCGCGCGCACGATCCCGATCACGAGCGCGACCGCGACGGCGCGCGGCCAGATCAGCGGGCTCTCGGCAGACCAGAACAGCGCGCGTAGCATCGCGCCGGATTGCGCGGCGACGGTCTGACGCCAGTACGTCCAATCGAAGCCGGGCAAGTAGAAGTGGCTCTTGACCACGCCCGTGTTCGGAAACCAGTGACCGGCGAGCGTGCGATTCGCGATCACCCACGCGAGCGGCGCGAGCAGCGGCACGAGCCAGCGCACGGCTTCGAGCGACCACTTCGTCGCGCGCCACGTCGCGATCGCGCCGATGCCGGCGATCGCGATGACGATCACCGTCGCTTCGGGCCGCGACAGCGACGTCGCGGCGAGCACGAGCGCGAGCAACCGCGACGGCGGCTCGCTCGCCGCTTGATCGAGCAGCAGCACCAACATCGCGACGAGCAGCGCGCTCGCGAGCCCGACTTCCATGCCCGACAACGCGCCGAACGCGAACGCGCCGACCGACAGCGCCATCGCTGCGCATGCGGTTCCGACGGGCGCGCAGGCGGCGACGCGACGCACGAAGCGGAGCACGCCGAGCCCGGCGAGCACGAACATCGCGCCGCCGACGAGATACGACACCCACACGAGCGCGTGGCCGCGCGCGCCGAGCGTCCAGAACGGCGCGAGCACGATCGGCCACAGCGCGCTCGTCGAGCCCGCCGAGTAGCCGCCGCCCGAGAAGTAGGTGAACGGATGCGCGCGGCCGAACTGCTTCGCGTACGTCAGATAGATGTAGCTGTCGTCGAGCGGCAGCCCCATCCGATCGGTGTGCGCGAGCACGGTCGCGGCGAACGCCCAGATCACGAACGCTGCGATCGCGACGACGATCGCCGCCGGTGCGTACTTCTTCAGGGCCACTGCGCGCCCGGCGTCTGCACCGCGGCGAGCGCGACGTGCTGGAACCGGAACAACCGCTCGCGCTTGTAGTCGCCCATCAGCTCGAGCGCGAGCTCGTCGAAGTCGAGCTGGCGCACCCAGCGATAGCCGCACTCGGCGAGCAGCGGCACGAGATGATCCGAGCCGAACCGGATCGGCTCGCCGAGCTCGCCGACGAACGCGCGCGTCTCGCGATCTTTTTCGGAGACCTCGCCGGCCGCGAACTTCTTGCCGACGTAGTCGAACGCGACGAGCGAGCGCGGATCGAGGCCTTTCGCGAGCGTCGTCGCGGTCGCGCGAATCGCGGGCTCGCTGAGATACATCACGACGCCTTCCCAGATCACGAGCGCCGGGTCGCGTGGATCGAGGCCGCTCGCGATCAACCGCTCGACCGGGTCTTCGCGCTCGAAGTTGCAGCTGACGTACGTCGCGGCGTCGACCGGATAGCGCGGCAGCTTCGCGAGCGTCGCGCGCTTGTCGGCTTGCGTCGCCGGATGATCGACCTCGAAGAAGCGCACGCCCGCGCGCGGCAGCCGAGCGGCGCGCGTGTCGTAACCGGCGCCGAGGATCACGACCTGCCGGATCGACAGCTGATCGACGGCGCGCGCGACGAGCTGATCGAGATACGCGACGCGCAGCGCGAGCCACGTCTCCATCGGCGGAAACCGCGCATCCAAGATCTTCGCGATCGACTCGCCGTGCTCGCCGGCGATCGCCTCGGCCCACGGATCGACGAACAACGGCTTGGCCCATTTGCTCGCGCGCGCGCGATACGCGCACACCATCAGGGCCGTCTTCGACGCGGAATCAGTGGCGTCCACGTCGCTTCAATATCACTTCTTCTCGAGGTGTGCGACGAGCCCGTTGTACGCGGACGTTACACGCATCGACAGCTCGTTCGCGGCCTTCTGCTTCGAAGGGTTCCCCGCGTGCATGTCGGGGTGATACTTGCGCATCAGCTGGCGATACGACGTCTTGATCTGCGCCATATCGGCGCCGGGCTGCAGATCGAGCACGCGAAACCACTCGGCGACCTGCGAATCGACGCGCGGCGTGCGATGGGACGATGTCGACGACGACGACGACGACGACGATGTCGTTGTTGCGCCGCCGCCGCGTGCCGCCTGTTCTTTCATGCGGCGAAACGCGTCGTCGGCCGCCGCTTTCGCTTTCGCCGCGCGGTCGTCGCGCTCGCGGTGAACGCGCGACGCTCGCTCGCGGGCCGCTTTGTCGCGCGCCGCGCGTGCCGCCGGATTCGCGAGCGCTTGCTTGCCGAGCGGCGTATCGCCGGCGGCATTGCTGCGTTTCGCGCGCGCCGCCTTGCGAGTCGACAGCTCGGCCTGCAGCGCCGGGCCTTCGACGTTGCTCAGCGGATCGTCGTCGACGATGACCAGCGACGTCAGCTTCGATAAGCCCGACTGCGCGCTATCGAGGATCCGACGCGTGATGCTCACCACGCAAAGCGTAGCATCGTGCACCGCATGGTAATCTGCACCGGTGCTCGACTTCGTGATCGAAGCGATGGTCGATGCCGTGTTCGGCGTCGATCCGACGGGCCGGATCACGCTCACGAACTCCGGCGCCGTCGCGCTCACCGGGTTCACCCCCGACGAGCTCAAAGCGATGCCGATCGCGAAGTTGTTGATCGACGACAACTCCGGCATGCGCACGATCGTGCGACGCCGCATCGAAGAGGGCGACATCCTGCGCCGCGAGGAGTCGTGGCTCGTGACCAAGAGCGGGGCGAAGATCCCCGTGTCGGTCACCGGCTCGCCCGTCCTCGACGAGACCGGCCAGCTGCAGGGCATCGTGCTCGTCGCGCGCGACATGCGCGAGATCCGCCAGCTGCTCGTCGACAAAGAAGCCGAGATCGCGCGTTGCCGCGCGCTCGAAGACGAGCTGCGCGCCGCGAAGACCTCGATCGAATCGCAACTGGAAGAAGCGCGCACGCAGTTACTGCTCGCCGAGCGCCGCGCGACGCTCGGCACGCTCGCCGGCGGCGTCGGTCACGAGCTGCGCAACATCGCGCAGATCCAGGTCGCGGCCGCCGACGAGCTCGCATCGGCGCTCGCCGCCGGCGACGACATCGTGCCGCTCGTGCGCGAGATCTTGCCGGACTTCGAGCGCGTCGGCGAGCATATCGCCGCGCACGGCCAGCGCCTGATGCAGCTCGCGCGACCGGGCCCCGATCACGTCGCGCCGCTCGATCTCAACGACGTGATCCGCGACGTCGCGGCAATGCTGCGACTGGCCGGCAAGCTCGGTCACGTCGAGGCCAAGCTCGCGCTCGGCGACGAGCCGCTCACCGTCACGGTGAACCGCACGCGCATCGAGCAGATCCTCGTCAACCTCGTGATCAACGCCGTCGATGCGATCGCGCCCGATCAGGGCACCGTCACCGTCGCGGTGCGACCGAGCGACAACGCCGCACGCGTGATCGTCGAGGTCCGCGATACCGGCAAGGGCATCCCGAGCTCCGACCTCGACAAGATCTTCGTCGCGTTCTACACGACGAAGGGCGACAACGGCACCGGCCTCGGTCTCCCCGTCGTTCGCGAGATCGTCGAGAGCTACGGCGGCAAGCTCGTCGTCAGCTCCGAGCTCGGCACCGGATCGACGTTCAGATTTGATCTGCCGAGATAGGGACGTAGTCCATTAACGCAACTTCGTCCTCGTAACCTCGCGTCATTGTTAGTGGTGCCAGGGACGGACTAAAGCGAGCATCGGCCGCGACGATCCGGCAGCGCGTGTGCGCGCGTGCGATCGACGAGCTTCGCTTCGCGATCTCGCGGTCGCTATTCGGCGCCGGCGGCGGATCGAACCTGCACGTCGAATCGATCGCCGGCGAGCACGCGATGCAGGTCGCTCGCTTTAGTCCGTCCCTCGCACGGTGAATGATCACGCGAGCTTCGGCGATCGAAGTTGAGCTAATGGACTACGTCCCTAGCTGGCTTGCATGAGCTCGATGGTGCCGTCGTGCACTTTGTGCCCGCGCAACACGCGGTAGTCCGAGCCCCATTGCTCGACGACGAGCGTGTCCTCGCCGGGCGCGCTGTACAGCCACCAGCGACAACGCTCGACGTGACCGTCGGGGCGACCGGATTTGAGATCGCCGAGGCCACCGGTATCGCCGTCGAGCTGGCACGTCGCGGTCCCGCGCTTGTCGAGCGCGTAACGCAGCTCGCCGACGACGATCGCCTCGGGCGGATAGCCGGTGATGTGCGTCTCGTCGTCTTGCACGAGCAAGCGCGTCGCGCCGGCGCCGGTGCGCTCGAGCCCGACGAGCAGCCACTTGACGACTTGGTTGTCGACGCAGCGACCGCCGATCCAGCGATGGCCGTCTTCGTCGTACCGGATCACGCCTTCGCAGACGTAGTCCTTGTGATCGATCGTGACGATGTCGTCGACGCGAACATCGGCGAGCGTGCGCTCTTTGCTGCCGGCTTCGAGCGCCTTCTGCTGCGCTTGGCCTGCCGCGAGCTGCTTGCGTGTGCCGAATGCGCCGACGGCCGCCACGCCGCCGACCACCGCGATGACCACGAGCAAGATCCAGATCACGGCCGAACTATCTACGCCGCACTGCACCAACGCAATGGTTCCCGCTATCTTGACACTTCGTTGTCAACCCACGTAACACCTCACAACGTGCCGGTCTTGAACCTGCTCGAATCCGTCCGCGATGCACTTCGCACGCAGATGCGCGTTGACCCGCGCGTCGTCGTGCTCGGCGAGGATGTCGGCAAATTCGGCGGCGTGTTTCGCGCGACGAGCGGGCTCTACGACGAGTTCGGCGCCGATCGCGTGATCGATACGCCGCTCGCCGAAGCCGGCATCGTCGGCACCGCGATCGGCATGGCGCTCTACGGCATGCGGCCGGTGCCCGAGATCCAGTTCTCCGACTTCATCTTCCCGGCGTTCGATCAGATCGTGAACGAGCTCGCGAAGTTTCGCTATCGCTCGGGCGGCCAGTACACCTGCCCCGTCGTGATCCGCACGCCGGTCGGCGGCGGCATCCGCGGCGGTCACTATCACTCGCAGTCACCCGAGGCGCTGTTCATTCACACGCCGGGCCTCAAGGTCGTGATGCCGTCGAATCCGTACGACACCAAGGGGCTCTTGCTCGCGGCGATGCGGCAAGACGATCCGGTGATCTTCATGGAGCCGAAGCGGATCTATCGCGCGAGCCGCGGCGAGGTTCCGGAGGGCGAGTACATCGTCGACCTCGGTAAAGCGAACGTCGTCGTGCCGGGCACGCAGTGCACGGTGCTCGCGTGGAGCGGCATGGTCTCGATCGCGGAAGAAGCGGCGAAGAAAGCCGCCGAGCTCGGCATCTCGCTCGAGGTGATCGACCTGCGCACGCTGCTGCCGTTCGACATCGAAGCGATCGTCGCGTCGGTCGAGAAGACCGGCCGCTGCGTGATCGTCCACGAAGCGCCGCGCACGTGCGGCTTCGGCGCCGAGCTCGTCGCGTCGATCCAGGAACGCGCGCTCGCGTCGCTCGAAGCGCCGATCTTGCGCGTGACCGGCCTCGATACTCCGTTCCCGTATTCGCTCGAGCACGAGTACTTACCCAACGCGGATCGCGTCGTCGCGGCGGTTCGCAAGACCTTGGAGTGGTGACATGGCATTCGAGTTCCACCTGCCCGATATCGGCGAAGGCGTGGTCGAAGGCGAGATCGTCGCCTGGAAGGTCAAGGTCGGTGACAAGGTCAAGCTCGACCAGCCGATCGTCGAGATCATGACCGACAAGGCGACGGTCGAGATCCCGTCGCCGAAGGCCGGCACGATCGCGAAGATCAACTTCAAGGACGGCGACATCTGCCCGGTCGGCAAAGTCCTCGTCGTGATCGACGAAGACGGCGCGCCCGCGAGCAAACCGACGCCGACGCCGGCGCCGATCGCGACGCCGCAAGCTCCCGGCTTGACCGTGGGTCCCGGACCGCGTGGCAATCCCGCGATCCAAGTCGTCGACGCGACGCAAAATCGCGAACGCGTGCTCGCGACGCCGGCGACCCGCCGGCTCGCGCGTCAGATGGGCGTCGAGCTCGGCCGCGTGCCGGCGACCGGCGCGCACGGCCGCGTCACGACCGACGACGTCAAGCGCTTCGGCGCCGCGCCCGCGAAGCAGCAACACGCGCCGATTTCGATCGCGAAGCTCGGCGACGAAGAGCGGATCCCGCTCCGCGGCATGCGCAAGCGCATCGCCGAGACGATGTCGCGCTCGGTCCACACCGCGGCGCACTTCACGTACGTCGAAGAAGTCGACATGACCGAGCTCGTCACCGTCCGCGATCGCGCGAAGGCGCGTGCGGCCGAGCGCGGCGTCAAGCTCAACTACTTGCCGTTCATCGTGAAGGCCGTCGTGTCGGGCCTCAAGAAGTGGCCGATGCTCAACGCGAGCCTCGACGAGTCGACGCAAGAGATCGTGCGCAAGCGCTACTACCACATCGGGATCGCGGCGCAGGGTCCGCAAGGTCTCGCCGTCTCCGTCGTCCGCGATGCGGACAAGCGATCGATCTTCGATCTGTCGCAAGAGGTCGAGCGGCTCGGCGAAGCAGTCAAGGCCGGCACCGCGACGCGCGACGAGCTCACCGGCTCGACGTTCACGATCAGCTCGCTCGGCAAGCTCGGCGGCGTGCTCGCGAC
>DASXEF010000286.1:0-30977 GCA_036490255.1 Kofleriaceae bacterium | reverse complement strand
ATCGCGAGCCGGCGGCGGCGCAGCAGCAAGAACAAGCCGAGCGTGCACACCGCGCTCGTCGCGGTGCATGTGCCGAGCAGCGCCCAGAAGCTGACCGAGCGATCTTGCCGGATCACGTAGGTCGTCGGCGGTGGCGGCGGTTCGTGCATCGCGACGGGCGCGGGCGGTGGCGTCGGGGATCGCAGCGCGATGGTCGGCGTCACGCCGCTGACCGGGCAGCCGGTGAGCACCGCGAGGTTCTCCCAGCGATCCCAGCCGGTCATCACGTACGTGTACGCGAGATCGATCTCGCGGCGATCGACGACGACCGAATACGCGCCGGTGACATCGCGCTCGGTGTGCACGAAGCCAGCGGGGCGTTGCTCGCCCGGCACGCGATCGTTGCACGGCTCGCAGTACGACACGATCAGCGGATGGTCGTGCAGGAGCTGCAGCGCGCGCATCGCGGTGTTGCCGTCGACGCGCTGGCACTGATCGGCGCTCGCGATGCGTGCGCTGACGAGCGTTGCGGCGACTGCGAACGGGATGGTCCAGGACTTCATGCGTGCCCTCCATGTCGATTATTCGCGATTCGCCGCCACGCGGCCAGCGAGACATCGACGGTGAAACCGAACAGCAAGATCGCCGCAACAACTGCGCCGATTCCGACGACAACTGCGGCGAAGTGGTGCGCGAAACCGTCGTGGCTCGCGGCACCGTTAACAATAGGCAACACGAGCGCGACGATGACGTACACCGCGATCGGCGCGACGAGACTACGCAGTCTGCGTTTCATGTCGCCTCCTCGCGAACGCGTACAACGCGCACAACCCGCCGAAGTAGATCGCGGTGCCCTCGAGCCTGTGCGCGTCGGCGCCGCCGACCGCGTGCTCGTGCATGCGCAGCGCGATCGCGATCCGCACCGTGTTGACGACGATCGTCGCCGCATAGGCGCCGGCGACCGCGATCGCCAGCTGGCGCCCGACCGCGCTCCACGACGTCAACGCTGGCAGGCTCGCGATCGCGAGCGCGACGAGCGCGCACAACAGGAAGTGCATGCCGGCGCACTCGGCCACGATCTCGTAGTTGGCATCGCGATCGATCCAGCCGACGCCGCGCTCGCGGGTGAAGTGCGTGTCGGTCGCGGCCGAGACCAGCGTCGCGGTCGGTGCGAGCAAGACCGCGAGGTCATCGGCGCTCGCGTGCCGGTAGTAGGTCTTGCCGGCGATCACGAGCGCGGCGATGACGGCGAAGAACGCGAGCTTCACGCAACCCTCCGCGACCGCGCGCGAGCGAACCAGACGGCGAGCACGAGGACGAGCACGATCAGCGGCAGCGGCGGCTCGTCGCCTTGACCGAGGCTTTGATCGACCGCGGAATCGCTCACGCCTTGCGGCATCGGCAGCGGCTGGTCGACGTCGACCGATCCTGCGGTCGTACGCACGACCTGGCTCACCGCGATGAACGACGTGAACTTGGTGAGCAAGTGGTACTGCAGGCCGAGCTTGGTCACTTCGGCTTGGTTCGCGGTGTCGTTGTAGAAGTCCGACAGCTCGCTGATCTTCATGCGTGCCCACAGCTGCTCGAGCGCGTGGTTGTCGGCGCTCGGCGCGACCGTCGCGAGGTCGAGCGTCGTCATGAAGTCGCCGGCGCCCGTCGCCCCTGTTCGGCCTTTGACCGCGAGCGTGCCTTTCGGCGCGCCGCGATACTTGCCGAACACGACGATCGGACGCGACGCGAACACGTCGGGCAGCGTCTGCGGCTGGATGTCGTAGGCGTCGAGGCCGTCGAGCTTGACCGCGACGTGCGTCAGCACGGGCGACTCGACGTACTCGCGGAACTTCACGGCGGCGACCGCGGCGTCTTTATCGCTCTCGACGATGAACGCCTCGCCTTGGCCGGCCTTGGCGACGCCTTCCATCAGGTGGCGGTTCACCGACGTGCCGATGCCGAACGAGAACACGTTCGCTTCGCCCAAGTGCGAGCGGATGGTCTCGAACACCGCGGGCTCCTCGGCGATGTAGCCGTCGGTGACGACGACGAAGCTGCGCGAGCTATCGGTCAGCTTCGGCAAGCTCATCGCGGTCTGCACCGCGGCGTTGAGCTCGGTGCCGCCGCCGGCGCGGCCGTTATCGACGAACGCGACCGCTTTCGCGATCTCGTCGGCGGTCGCGGGCACCGATTGCTTCGCGTAGAGCGCGGTCGCGCCGGAGAACAGCACGACGTCGAACGAATCGGTCGGCCGCAACCGGCCGAGCAGGTCGCGCATCAAGCCCTGCGCGGTGTGGAGCGGAAAGCCTTCCATCGAGCCCGAGACGTCGAGCACGAACACGTACTCGCGCGGTGGAATCTGCTCGGGCGCCGGGCGTGCCGGCGGCTGCACCATCGCCAAGAAGTAGTTTTCGCTCGGGCCTTGATAGAGCAACAGGCCCGACGCGAGGCTCTTGCCGGCGAGCGCGTAGTGCAGCACGAAGTCGCGGTTGTTCGCGGTGAGCTCGCTCGGATCGAGATCGATCGTCGCCGACTTCTGATCGGCGGCGAGCTTGGTCGCGAGCTTGTGCGACGGGCTGTCGAGCGCCTGGATCTGCATGCCTGCGGCGAGCGAGACGTGAATGTCGAACGCCGACTGCGGCGGCGTGCCGGCGTGCGTGTACGCCGCGTGCGCGAAGCCCGTGTTCGTCGCGGTCTCGCTGACGTAGCGCGGCCCGACCACCGTCGGATAGACCATCTCGTAGACGCCGTCGGTCGGCACGAGCAGCTCGGTGTACTCGAGCTCGACCTGGATCCGATCCTTCGGCAGGATGTTCGCGACGTTCATCGAGAAGACGTTCGGCCGGTCTTCTTCGAGCAGCGACGCGGTCTTGCCGGCGGCTTTCGCGGCGTCGTACTCGGCTTTCGCCTGCTCTTTCTCTTTGATCGACGCGACGATCGTGCGATCGCCGATCGTCATTTTCATCCCGTAAACCGCGGCGCGCGTCGATCCCGGGAACACGTAGCGCGCGCTGATCGTTCGATCACCATCATTCCTGTAGGTCTGTGTCACCTTGACGTCGGAGATGACGCCGGCGATATGGACATCTGCGTGCGTACTCTCGAGCGGCAGGCTTTCGAGGCCCGGCGTCGATCCTTCGACGACGAAGTACGGCGATTCGGTTTTGTCCGCGGGTGTGGCACGCGCGTGTGTGCTCACACACAGCGCGAGCGCGGTGATGACGGCGGCGCGAAGCTGCATACGACGCGTCACAGCAACGGCGATGCCAGCGCGAAACTCCGCGGCATCTCGCGCGTTGCAGGGCAGGTGCGGTTGTGAAGACACGTAGCATGTGGCTCGCGTTTGCCGCGATCAGTCGGATCGCGAGCGCCGATCTCGCAAGCGACGTCGAGAAGACGCGCGGCTTGCGGTTCAAACATCCGGTCGAGATCGTCACGCAAGACATCGCGGCTGGCTCGGCGACGCTCGACGCGTGGGGCGTCGCGCACGGCGGCGAATCGGTCGACGCGTACTACGACGGCAGCGCCGTGATCGCGAGACCGGATGCACCCGAGCTCGCGATCGCAGCGGCGCTCGATCGCGCGTTGATCGAGCAGCGATTTCCGCACGCCGGATCGGGCGATGCAGAGCACGCGTACGAGGCCCTCGAGACGGCCGACGCCGAGATCCTCGCGATCGATCTGTCACTCGTGCGCGCCGGCAAGCCGCCGATCTGGCAAGACGCCGACGCGTTCGGCGAGCTCGTCGGCGCCGCCGACGATCCGGCGTTCACCCGCATCGCCGCGGCGCGACGCACGAGCTGGCGCGCGGTCGATCGCGTGTGGTCGCACCTGCCGAGCTCGACCGCCGAGCTGTTGCACCCGCGCGCGCACGTGACGCCGATCGAATTCACCGCCGAGCCGTCGCCGGCGTGCGCGTTGATCGACTCGACCGAATTCGGCGAGCTCGGCGCACGCGAGCTGCTCGAGGCGCACGGTGCGTCGCGGATGTCCGCGCGCGAAGCGACGGCCGGTTGGCGCGGCGACCTGTCGATCACGTGCGGCTACGGCCTCGGCACGGCCGCGATCTGGCGCAGCGAATGGGCGAGCGACGGCGATGCGGCGGCCATGCGCGACGCGCTCGAGGCGGTGGTCGGCGATCTCGTGATCGGCTTCGTCGTCGAGCGATCGGACGAGGTCACGCGTTGGGTCGGAACCGACGGCACGACCGCGATCGTCGAGCGCCGCGGCACGGGCGTGATCGCGGCGTTCGGGCTGCCGACCGATCTCGATCCGTGGGCGCTGACTACGCGAACAGGTAGCGCTCGAGGCCGGTGAGCCGCGCGACGTCGTGAACGTCGTCGCGCAACAGCGGCACCTGGACGAGCAACGAGCTCGTGCCGCCGGCCGCCGCGAGCTTCGCCACTGCGGCACGATCGGCCTCGGCGAGCGTCTCGATCTCGCCGTGGGCGACGAGCATCTCGCGCGCGGCCATCGCGTACGTGGTTCCCGACAAGCCGAGCGCGGCGACGGCCGGGTCGGCGGCGAGCAGCGCCGCGACCTGCTGCGCGTCGGTCGTCACCGGCAGATGCGCGTGGACCTTGTTGACGATGAAGCCTACGAACGGCATCCCCGCGGCGACGAGCTTGTCGTGGAAGAACAGCGCCTCGCGTACGGCCATCGCCTCGGGGCTCGCGACCAGCACGAAGCCCACCTTCGGTTGGCGCAGTAACGAGTACGTCTCGTCGGCGCGCTTGCGAAAGCCGCCCAAGATGTCGCTGAACTCGGTGAAGAACACCGAGATGTCGTTGACGAACTGCGCGCCGACGAACTTCGCTAAACGCTTGAGCACGAACGACCCGGTCTTGCCGACGAGCGACCAGCCGCCGCCGCTGCCGCCCTGCAGCTTGCGAAACCATTCGATCGCGGGCGAGTCGATCGCTTCGGCGAGCTTGCGCGGCGCATCGAGAAAATCGAGCGCGTTCGCGGTCGGCGGCGTGTCGACCACGATCGTGTCCCACGTGCCGGCCTTATCGAAGTCGTGCAGCTTCGCCATCGCGGCGTATTCCTGCGCGCCGGCGAGCGTGCTCGAGATCTGCGCGTACACCGGGTTCGCCAAGATGCGATGCACCGCGGCCGGGTCTTTCGCGTGCGTGCGCACGACTTCGTCGAACGCGGCTTTTTGATCGAGCATCATCGCGAACAGCCGGCCGCCCGGCTTCGGTGCGCCCGGCGCGACGAGCGCGGGATCGACCTCTTGCACCTCGTGGCCGAGCTCGGCGAGGCCGAGCGAGTTCGCGAGCCGCTTCGCGGGATCGATCGTCAACACCAGCGTCTTCTTGCCGCGCCGCGCGGCCGCGAGCGCGAGCGCCGCCGCGGTCGTGGTCTTGCCGACGCCGCCGGAGCCGACGCAGACCACGATCTTTCGATCGAGCAAGGCGCCTTCGAGTCTTTGCGGCACGTGACTCGCGCTTACCACGGGCATAATGTACGCGTCCATCCATGAAGCGCGAGCTCATCGTCACCGCCGAAGGCCGCGAGCGCAGCGTGGTGATCGAAGGCGACCTCGACAGCGGCAACGTGCACGTGACGATCGACGGCGTCGGCAAAGCCGCGCAGGCCAGAGCGATCCGGCCGGGCACGTGGTCGATCGTCGTCGACGGTCGCCAGCACCTCGTCGATCTCGACAAGCGGCGCACCGGCATCGCCGCCTCGGTCGGCGCGAGCGAGGTCGTGCTGCAAGTGGAAGACGTCCTGCATCGCAAGCTGGCGCAGGCTGCCAAGCCGCGCGAGCGCGCATCGGGCGAGGCACTGCGCGCGCCGATCGCCGGCAAGGTCGTCAAAGTGCTCGTCGCGGTCGGCGACACGGTCGCGCCGCACACGCCGGTGATCGTGCTCGAGGCGATGAAGATGGAGAACGAGATCGTCAGCGAGCACGGCGGGACCGTCAAAGCGATTCACAAGCAAGCGGCACAAGCCGTCGATACCGGCGATCTGTTGATCGAGCTGGCCTAGCGCTGATCGCACTGGCCCGGCGTCGTGCGCACGGTGCCGACCACGCCGAGCAACGCGCGATCGATCTCGTCCGAGTGATCGCCGAACGGATACGCGAACGACGCCGGTTGCGGATAGCCCGCATCGGTCAGCACTTGAAACGACGGCAGCACTTCGTCGGTCATGTACGCGTCGAGCCCGTTCTGATCGACGTAGGCCGGCGCGTGAATGTGATTGACCGTGTGTGGCTCGACGTCGGCGCCGTCGTCGTAGAACTGCTTGATCTCGGCGCGACCGGTATCGTCGATGCCCTGCCAGCGCGTGACGAATAGCGTGATGCGAGCGTCGTGCGCCGCGATGATGTCGGCGACGGACGTCCACGCGTCGGGCTCGTCGTCGTCGAACGCGAACGCGATGCCGCCTCGCGGAGGGCCGGGTACGAGCTCGCGAAACTCGACGTAGTCGAGCCCCTGCTTGTCCGCGTCGTCGAAGAGGCGCTCGAGCGTCGCGCGCGAGACGGTGGTGCCTGGCACGTGCGCGTGAAACACCGCGACCCAGCCGTAGTGTGCAGCGGCGGCGAGCTGATCGTCGATGTCGCCCCAGTTCGGCGCCGTTTCGTAATCGTCGACCGGCGTGCTGCACAGCAGCTTGTCGTCGTTCCACGTGTACGCGAGCTTGCCGAGGTTGTCGCCGCAGGCCGGCAGCACCATCGCGAGTGCGAGTAACCACTTCATGCGGCGACGACAGCGGTCGGCATCGCGCCCGGCAAGCCGGCGGTCCGATCGCGTGGGATGTGGTACCGCGCCATGATCCGCGCCGTCGCTTTGCGGACCTCTTCGGTGTCGAGCATGATCATGCCGCCCGACGTCGTGACGATCTCGACGACGCCGCGTGCCGCCGAGAGCCGCGCGACGAAATCGTCCATGTCGAGCGGTGCGCGACCATCGAGTGTCGCGACCGCCTCGTTATAGAGGTGCGCGTAGCCGACATTGATCTCGTCGGCGAGCACCTGCGTGAGGATCACGACCTCGTGCTGCTCGGCCGTGCGGAAGCCCAAGTAGTAGTAGTTGAGGAATTCCTTCGGCGCCTTGTTCCACCACTTGTCCCACGTCGTCAGGTAATCGCGCGTGAGCTGCTGGAACACGAGCCCGGCGTACAAGAAGTATTTCGGCGGCAGGTCGTAGCGCGCGCGCGGCACGAGCGGCATCCATCGCTGGAGCTCGACCTCGACCGTCTTCGGCTTGCCGTCGCGCTTGATCTCGAGCTTGACCCTGTCGCCGACGTAGCGATTGCCGAGCACGACGTCGTAGCGCGTGCGGTATCGGCCCATGAACTGGACCGTGCCGTTGTTCGCGATCTTGAGGTCGTCGACCGCCGTGATCACGTCGCGCGGCTGTAGCACGCCGTCGGACGAGCCCGCGTGATCGATGTGGAGCACGACGACGCCTTTTTCGTCGCCGGTGAGCCCGAGCTGTTTGCGGAGCAGCGGGTTCTCGAGGTTCTGCGTCGTGATGCCGAGCGCGGGAATCTCCGGCCGCTTGCCCTTCACGACGCCGTCGAGAAAGCTGCGGATGATCGGCGGCGGCACCATCTCGCCGATGTTGTCGACGCCGGTCAGCTTCTGGAACGCGATGCCGACGACCTTGCCGTCGCCGAACACCGGGCCGCCGCTGTTGCCGGCGTTGATCGCGGCATCCACCGTCACGGCGAGCAAGTGGCGTTGCGAGTGGCTGTAGCGCTGGACCTCGATGCGCGAGACCACGCCTTCGGTGATCGAGATTTCTTCGCCGCCGACCGGATAGCCGACGACGGCGACCTCGTCGCGCAGCCGCGGCATCTCGCCGAGCTCGGCGGGCTCGATATCCGACAAGAAGTTCGGCGGATCGACGACCTCGAGCAGCGCGAGGTCGCAGTCATGGCTGACCGCCTTGACGCGGGCGATCGCCTTGTCGGGCTGCGAGAGCTTCTGGATCTGTAAAAACGTCGCGTTTGCGACGACGTGAGCCCCGGTCAGCATCAAACCCGGACCGATCACGACGGCCGAGCCGGTGCTGTTCGACGGGGTTCGTGCCTGCCACGGGCCGTCGAAATCGGGGTCTTGCGAGGTCGCGAAGACGCGGATCACCTGCGGATACGCCACATTTGAAGGTTACCTGGTGGCTCGTGGCGCCGCAAAGTGTAGTGTTTACAACCTCGCGGAAATGCTCGCACTGCAGGCCATCACACCTGAACGTTTGGCGCGTCTCGTGCCAACCGTGACGCTCGCGGAAGCCCGCAAGCTGGTCGCGCAGGTGCATCGGGGCGAACCGGTCGCTGCGAGCTCGGCGATTCGCCGGATCGCGGCCGACGCGGTGCGTGAAGTCGGCTGTGTCCCCGCGCTCGAGCTCGTGACCGAGACGCCGAGCGCGATCGATCCGTTCGTGAAGTACCTGTTCGCGGCGCCCGACGGCGCGCGGTTCGAGACCGTGCGGATTCCGCTCGAGGATCCGTCGCGGTTCAGCGTGTGCGTCAGCTCGCAGGTCGGCTGCGCGCTCGCGTGTGCGTTCTGCGCAACCGGCCGCATGGGGTTACAGCGCAACCTGGATGCGTGGGAGATCGTCGAGCAAGTGCGCGTCGTGCGCTCGCGATTGCCGAGCGGCCGCGTCCACGGCGTCGTGTTCCAAGGCATGGGCGAGCCGCTCGCGAACTTGGATGCCGTGCTCGATGCGATCGCGGTGATGCAGGAGCCGAGCGCGCTCGGTATCGACGCGCGCGCGATCACCGTGTGCACCGCCGGCTTGCCGAGCGGGATCCGCAAGCTCGCGGCGAACGCGCCGAATGTCCGGCTCGCGCTGTCGATCCACTCGGCGCGCGACTCGCGGCGGTCGCTGATGCCGATCGACCGCGCACATTCGCTCGATGACGTGCTCGCCGCTGCCGCCGATCACGCGCGCGCGACGGGGCTGTCACCGATGTGGGCGATCACGCTGCTCGCCGGCGTCAACGACAGCGACGACGACGCGCGGGCGATCGCGGAGCGGGCGCGCGCGTTCGCCGCCGAGACCGGCCGGATGCCGCGGCTGTCGATCATCGCGTACAACGCGTCGCCGCCAGAGGCCGGCGGGAGGAGCGAAGCGAAGCCGGCCGATGATGACGCATTCGAACGCTCGACGCGCGAGGCGGCGTATCGCGCCGCGCTCGGACTGCCGAGCCATCGCCGATATTCGGGCGGCGGCGACGTTGCGGCGGCCTGCGGTCAGCTCGCCGCGCGTTAACATCCGCGCATGCATCCGGTCCACGACATCGAGGTCACCGGCGACCTCGCCGAAAGCATGCCGACGGTGATCGAGATCCCGAAGGGCTCGCATCACAAGTACGAGGTCGACAAGCCGACGGGCCTGTTGCGGCTCGATCGCGTGCTCTACAGCGCGGTGCACTACCCGGCGAACTACGGGTTCATTCCACGCACGCACGCCGACGACGGCGATCCGCTCGACGTGCTCGTGCTCATGCAAGAAGCCGTCGCGCCGCTGACGATCGTGCGCGCGCGAACGATCGGCGGCTTGCGCATGGTCGACGACAAGGGCGGCGACGACAAGATCATCGCGGTGTGCATCGACGATCCGGCGTACGCGTCGTATCAGCGGCTCGACGAGCTGCCGCCGCACATCACGAAAGAGCTCGATCGCTTCTTTCGCGACTACAAAGTGCTCGAGGCGAAAGCGGTCGATGTCGAAGAGTTCTACGACAAGCCGCGCGCGCTCGAGGTGATCCGCGAGGCACGCGCGAACTACGATCGCGGCGATCGATGACGCGGCTGGAACCGACCGCGCCGCGCGAGCGCTGGCTCGTACTCGACGTGCTGCGCGGCTTCGCGTTGTTCGGCGTGCTGCTCGGCAACTTGTACAATCTCTACACGGGCCGCTGGCTGACAACCGTCGGCGTGCGGCCGCCGGTCGACACGGCGGGCATCGACAGCGCCGCACGCTGGTTCATGCAGCTCGTCGTCGAGGGCCGCGCGCAGACGCTATTGACGTTTCTGTTCGGCCTCGGCTTCGCGATGCAGCTGCTCCGCGCCGACGCACGCGGCGAGGGCGTGCTCGGCCTGTATCTGCGTCGAATGTGCGCGCTGTTCGCGATCGGCGCGATGCACATGACGCTGTTGTGGTGGGGCGATGTCACCTGGGGCTACGCGATCGCCGGGCTCGCGCTGTTGCCGCTGCGTCGCGCATCGCGGCGAACGCTCGCGATCGTCGCGATCGCGTGTCTGGTCGCGAACGTCGCGTGTCATGCGATCCCCGACAACTGGTTCGCGCTCGACGATCTGATCTTCGGCGATCACTGCTTCGCGCGGCTCAACGCCGCGATGGAAGCGATCGCGTATCACGGCAGCGATCACATCGCGCTCGCGCACGCGCAGATCGCACAAGGCGTGATGTGGACGCTGATGGGCAGCGGCGCGTACATGCTGTGGCTGGTCGGCCGCTTCGTGATCGGCTACATCGCCGGGCTCGCGCGCGTCTTCGATCGCGACGGCGCCGATCACGTGACGCTGTTTCGCCGGCTCGCGATCGGCTGCGGCGCGATCACCGCGTGCACGCTCACCGTGTCGATCTTGCGGCTCAGCGGCGTGCTGGCGGCGCCGACCTCGCAGTGGATCGGCAACCTCTACGCGGTCGTCGACGAGCTCGGGTTGCTCGCGCAGACTGCGTTCTACGTCGCGTGTACTGTCTTGCTGCTGCGCACGCGTGCGCGGCGCATGCTGGCGATCATCGGCCCGGTCGGCCGCATGCCGCTGACGACGTACATCTCGCAGAGCGTCATCTGCACCGGCTTGTTCTACGGCTGGGGCTTGCACTGGGCGATGCCCGGCGACGCGGCGACGCTCGGGCTCGCGGTGATCATCTTCGCGATCCAGATCGCGATCGCGCACCTGTGGCTGCGGCACTACCGCTTCGGACCGCTCGAGTGGGTCTGGCGCGCGGTCGTCTATCTCGAGCGCCCGCGCATGCGAATCTAAGCTTTCATCGACGGCCGCACGCTCACGCGCGCGTGCCACGCGGTCAGGTTCGGCTGCGTCTCCGGATCGAGTCGGATCTTCGAGATTCGCGCGAAGTCGATCGCGCACACCGCGGTGATATCGGCGACCGAGAAGCGATTGCCGGCGATGTACTCGCGGCCTGCGAGCTCGCGCTCGAACCAATCGAGCCGAGCCGTCGTCTGGTCGCGCATGATCTCGCCGTAGTCGGGCGCTTGCTTGATGCGGCTCTGCCAGAACGCGTGCGTGTTGCGAAAGATCAGCGCGATCGGGATCAGCAGCTCGAGCTCGGCGTGGCGGTTCCACTGCTCGATCTGCGCGCGCTCCCACGCGTCGGCGCCGAACAGGTTCGGGGTCGGATGCTCTTCTTCGATGAAGCGGCAGATCGCCATCGACTCGCGCAAGATCCGGCCGTCCGAGAGCTCGAGCACGGGCAAGAGCGAGATCGGGTTCTTCTTGCGATACTCGTCGGTCAGGTTGGCGCCCTTCGCGATCGAGACTTCGATCGTGTCGTATGCCACGCCCTTCTCGGCCAAGAAGATGCGGACCCGGCGCGGATTGAGCGCCGTCGGGTCGTGATAGAGGAGCATGCGGCGACTGTAGTACAATTGCGGAGCATGCGTGGAGCTTGGCTCGTCGTCGTCGCCGTCTGTCTATCGGCAGGCTGCAAGAACAAGGGCGATGCCGAAGCCGCGCCGGATCCGGCCGCGCTCAAGGCACAACAAGAGCTGCTCGCGCGGCGCGACAAGTTGCTGCAGAAGCAAGAACAGCTCAAGACCGATCGCGACAAGCTCGAGAGCGACATCAAGACGAAGGAAGCCGCGGGCAGCGACACCAGCGCCGAGAAGAAGCAGCTCGCCGATATCAACAATCAGCTCGACACGAGCCCGAACGAGCTGACGCAGCTCAACACGAAGCTCGACGAGCTCAAGGTCAGCGGCGATCGCTCGGCGAACGTCGCCGGCCGCGAAGCCGACATCGCGGGCCGCGAGCGCGCGCTGGCCGAGCGCGAGGCACGCGTCGCCGATCGCGAGAAGCAACTGATCCAGCGCGACGCCGATCTCGCGCAGCGGTGGAAGGATGCGTGCGTGACCGCGCCGCCCGTCGTGATCCAATCGCCGAGCGGCAAGGGCGGCAACTACACGAAGAAAGACGTCAGCGATCTCGTCGCGCGCGCGAAGGCCGCGATGCAGAAGAAGGGCTTGCTCGTCGGCGATCTCCCCGGCCCGGCGCAACAGCTCGAGTCCGAGGCCGGCAAGGCGCTCAACGACAACGACATGAGCAAGGCGTACTTCGCGGCGGCTCAGTTCGCGAGCACCGTCGATTCGATCCAGATCAACCGCACGTTCATCCAGGCCAAGATCGCGAGGCTGCAAGATCAGATCAAGAGCAGCAAGCAAGACGCCGCGACCACGCAACAGCTCAGCTCGATCTTGAGCGACGTGATCTCGAAGTTCGGCGACGGCGACTTCGCAGCCGCGAACAGGCGGCTCAATCAGCTCGCCGGCATGCTCCACTAGGGACGTAGTCCATTAGCGCAACTTCGACCGCGCAACCTCGTGCGATCATTAGGTGCGCGAGGGACGGACTAAAGCGAGCGACGACGAGTCGTCGCCAGCGACGGTAATCACGCCAATCGCGCGGCGCGCGATCGAGCCCCGCTTTAGTACGTCCCTCGCGCCCCGAATCATTTCATCGGCTTGCGCGGTCGAAGTTGCGCTAATGGACTACGTCCCTAGGGGCAGGGCATCGCCATGCCGTTGAGCGGCCGGCATTCTTCGGGCTTGCCGACGTGTGGCGTGATCAGCTCGTACGTGATGATGCCGGCGACGATCGCGAGCACCGCGATCGCCGGACCGGCGATGTACGGCCGGCGCCACAGCGGCGGCTGGACGTAGACGATGCGATCGCGGCTCGTCGGGTTCGCCTTCACGTCGTGCTCGACGATCGGATACTCCTGCATGCGCACGGGCACATCGACCGTCCGGTTGTACGGCACGTCGATGAACTTGATGAAGTCGTGATACTCGCGCTGCGTGACGCGCACGGCCTGCGTGCCGACGGGCAATGCGACTTCGCCCTTCGCCGAGAGCGCGACCTTCGTGCCGTTGACGAACACGCTGGCGTCGGGCACGTCGATCGCGAATCGCAGCGTGCCGCGATAATGATCGGGATCGAGCAGGCGAATCGCCGCGCCGCCGGCACCGCCGCCGTCATCGGTCGCGCCGAGCGTGTACGTCGTCGAGCGCAGCTCTTTGGCGGACGCGACGTCGGTCGCGCCGAGATAGATCACGCGCGAATCGCCGAGCCCGCCGACCTCGCCGGTCACGACGACGTCGGCGCCGACGAGCTTGCCGAGCTCGGCCAGGCACGCCGCGTCGCCTTCGCACGCCTTGAGCTGCGGCTTCTTCGCGCGATCGATCGCCTGCGCGACCTGTGCCGCGGCGACGACCCTGTTGCCGGGCAAGCCGGCGATCGCGTGCTCGATGTCGCCCAGCATCTTCTTCGTCGCCGCCGATTTATCCTCGGCGCCAAGCGTCGACAGCGGCGCGACCGCGATCGTGCGATCGGCATGCGCGACGAGCTCGCCGAGCACGAGCACCAGCGCGACGAGCCTCACTTGCATTGCATGGGATCCGACCCGGTGCACGTGTAGCCCGCGTCGCGGTGGCCGATGTACACGCCGAGCGCGACCGCGACGACCGCCACGCCGATGACGAACCACGTGCGCGTGTAGATCGGCTTGTGGTTCTCGTAGATCGTGCGGCCGGTACTGATCGTGTCGGTGGTCCCGACGAGCCGCACGACGACCGGGCTCACCTTCTGGAAGTGGACATCGACCGCGTCGTCGAACGGCGCGTAGTCCTTCGCCTCGACGTGGAGCTGATGCTTGCCGAGCGCGAGCTTGCCGACCACGCCCTGATTCGCGAGCGGGGTCTTGCCGAGCGGCTTGCCGTCGAGCGTGACCTCGGCACCGATCAGATCGCTCTGGATCTGCAGCGCGCCGTGCAGCTGCTCCGGCGCGAGCAAGCTGTACGCGGCGACGCGGACGCCTTCGATCAGCTCGTCAGGTGTGCCCTTGAGCGGCGGCGATTGAATGCGCTGCGACTTGCCGGTCGCGACGTCGACCGCCTTGATGTTGAGCACGTAGTTGTCGCCGAGCGATCCGACGGTGCCGGTGACGACGAAGTCGACGTTGAGCTTCTTGCCGATCGCGGCCAGGCACTTGTCGTCGCCCGCGCACGCTTGCTCGTTCGCCGACAGCTTGCTCTCGATCTCGCGGCGCGACGGCAGCGGGACGCGATCGAGTCGATCGAGCTCGAGCCGGAACAGCGTCTCGAGCCGCTGGACGATCTCGACATCGATGCCGAGCGCGTCGAACCGCCAGACCGCGATCTTCTTATCGAGCGCCTCTTCCGGACCGGGACCGGGCGCATCCGCTCGAACCGTGCTCGCAAACGCGAGCACGAGCGAAACCACAGTGGCGAGCCTCGAGACCACTACCGCGATCCTATCATCGACCCGTGTTAGCCTGCACGACGTATGGCCCGTGCATGGACCGTCGCGCTCGCGGCCGCGATCACGTTCGGGGCGTGCTCGTCGGTGTCGACGGTGCGCGTCCAGCCGGAGATGGTCGCCGCCGGCCCACATCTGCGCGCGATCGCGATCGTCCACGCGCAGGTCACCAGCGCCTATCTATTGTTCATCCCGATTCCCGGCCACGTCACGCTCGACTACGTGATCAACCGCATGCTGTTGCCGGCCGCGAAGGCGCTCGGCGCGGACAAGGTCATCGACGTGAAAGTCGATCTCACGCCGGAAGACGGGATCTGGACGCTGCGCAAGTTGCTCGGCTGGCGAACTGCGGAGGCGAGTGGGGTGGCGGTGGTCGTCGAAGATGGTCATAGTGACTCGGCACCGCCGTGATCGAGATCGCGGATCGCCGTTTGGTACTCGTGCTCGGCAAGGGCGGCGTCGGCCGTTCCACCGTCGCCGCCGCGCTCGCGAGCGCGAACGCTGCGCGCGGCAAGAAGACGCTGCTGTTCGAGACCAACGCGAACGATCGCTTCGGTAGCTACTTCGATAAGCCATCGGTCGGCACGGAGCTCGTCGAGCTCGCGCCGAACCTCTCGGCGGTCAACACCACGCCGGCCGCCGCGCTCGCCGAGTACGGCCTGATGATCCTCAAGTTCAAGAGCGTCTACGAGATGGTGTTCGAGAACCGGATCACGAAGGCGTTCTTGCGCGCGATTCCCGGCCTCGACGAGTACTCGATCTTGGGCAAGGCGTGGTTTCACACGACCGAGACGTCGCGCGGCAAGCTGGCCTGGGACACGGTCGTGTTCGATCTGCCGGCATCGGGCCACGCGATGGCGATGCTGCGCATTCCGTGGGTGATCACGGAGACCGTGCCCGACGGTCCGTTGACTCGCGACGCACGCACGATCGCGGCGCTGCTTCGCGATCCGGCGCGCACCTGCGCGATCATCGTGACGCTCGCCGAGGAGATGCCCGTCAACGAATCGGTCGAGCTCGAAGCGAAGCTCGCCCAGCTCGGCATCGGCGTGCAGCACGTCGTCTGCAATCAGATCTATCCCGAGCACTTCGCCGCGGGCTCGCCGGTCGCGAAGGTCCTCGACGCGCTCGTCGGCGAAGCCGCGCTCGCGAGCCCGCTCCGCGAGATCGTCGCGCACGCGCAGCTCTCGCGCGATCGCCGCGCGCTCAACGCGCGCTATCTCGGCGAGCTCAAGAGCCGCGTCAGAGCGCCGGTCCACGAGCTACCGATCGTGTTCTCACCGGCGCTGTCGCCGGCGAACATCCGCGAGCTCGGCACGAAGCTGTAGCCCGTTCCCTTCAAGCTCAGGTTCCGCAGCTCCCTATTCGCTTGCCTCGTCGCGCGGACGCCGACTCGCAGTCGCGGCTCGTCACAGCCCGCGTTCGCAGCGCGCTCGTCGAGCGGATCACCGTTCGCGTACGCGCAGAAATAGGGGACTGCGGAAGCGGAACGTGAATGGTTACTCGGACGCCTTCATCGGAAACAGCGGCTCGCCGTGGATCTCCAGGCGATAGACGCTGTTCTCGGTCTCGACGTAGATCATCTTGCCGCCGGGCTCGCCGAGCACGCGCTTCACCGGCGTCGTGATCATGCGATGCCCGTGCGGATCGCGGAAGATCACCATGCCGCGCCCGATATATGGGTACGAGATCAGGTAGCCGGTATAGATGCGACCACTCGCACCTCCGGGCCTCTCGGAACCAAGCTCACGAATCTTCCGTGCCGTGACGCTGACCATGGCCGCGCTCGCTATATTTTAGGAGATGGACAAGGCGTCGTCTACGAGCGCAACAACTGTCGAGGCGTTGTACGAACAGGTGCGTAACGCAGTTGGCACCTCGGAACCGGCCTACGAACCCGAGATTTCCCAGATCACGCCAGGGATTCGCGTGCTTGCGCTGCGTACCCCGACACTCCCGCCGGCTGCACATACGAACACGTATCTGGTCGGACCCGTTGGCGCGAAACAAATCGTGGTCGATCCCGGGTCGCCCTACCCGGATCAACAGGCCGTCTTGGATCGGGTCTTGGCCGATTCGCCGCCCGAGCTGATCCTGCTCACGCATCATCACGGCGATCACGTCGGTGGCGCGCAGGTGCTCGCCGACCGTTGGGGCGTGCCGATCGCCGCGCACGCAAACACGCAGCGCCGGCTCGCCGGTCGCGTGAAGATCGACCGCGTGCTCGTCGACGGCGAACGTGTCGGCGACATCGAATGTGTCTTCACGCCGGGCCACGCCGACGGACATCTATGTTTCGCGCTGCACGACTTCACGATCGCCGGCGACATGGTCGCGGGCATCGGCACGATCTTGATCGATCCGAGCGAAGGCGACATGGCGCTGTATCTCGACTCGTTGCGAACGTTGCTCGCGCGCCCGAACACCGCGCTGCTCCCGGCACACGGGCCGGTGATCTCCGACGGTGCGGCCAAGCTGCGCGAATACATCGCACATCGCACGATGCGCGAAGATCGGGTCGTCGCGGCGGTGGCGGGGCAGGCCGACGCCTCGGCCGCCGAGCTCGTCGCGATCGCGTATGCCGACACGCCGCGCGTTTTGTGGGGACTCGCCGAACGATCGTTGCTCGCACACATAGACAAGCTCGTTCGCGAGGGACGCGTGCGCGAGGTGAGCCCCGGGCGATGGTCGTCGAGGTGAAGCCCCGCTATAGTGCGGGCAGGTGGTCTTGAATTTCGATTCGCTCCCCGAGGTCGTGCTCGCGCGCGACCTGTTGCGCCGTTGGTGGGGACTCGAGCTCGGACTCGCCGCGCCCGACGGCAACGGCTACGACCGCAGCTCGCACGTCGCCTGCGCGACGCTGATGAAGCTGCCGGGCGGCGCCTGCGCGGTCGCGATGCAAGATGCGGCGGCACTCGCCGCGAAGCATCCCGGCGCGATCGTCCAGCGCTGCCACGCAAACCTCATGATCGTCGCGTGCGCGGCGCGCGCGAACAATCAGATCCTCGGCGTCGTCTACGCGAGCGGTGGGCGACACGGCGCGACCGTTGCCGATGTCGAGCGCAAGATCGCGGAGGAGACCAGCGCGTCGCCGGAAGCCGGCACGTGGGCGCAGCTCGCGCCCGAGCTCGACGACGCTGCACTCGGCCGCGTCCAAGATCTCGTCACCGCCGCGGCGCGTGCCGTCGAGCGCGCGCAGCCGGCGGTCATCCCGCCGACGAACTTCCAGCATCCGTTCAACGAGATCGTCGGCGACGCCTCGGCGGTGCGCGACGTCGTCAAGCTGCTGACGAAAGTCGTCAGGAGCGAAGCGACGGTCCTCGTCCACGGCGAGAGTGGCACCGGCAAGGAGCTGATCGCGCGCGCGATCCACTATCACGGGCCGCGCGGCAAGAAGCCGTTCGTCGTGCAGAACTGCTCCGCGTTCAACGACAACTTGCTCGAGAGCGCGTTGTTCGGCCACGTGCGCGGCGCGTTCACCGGCGCGGTCAAAGATCAGAAGGGCCTGTTCGAGACCGCCGACGGTGGCACGTTCTTCCTCGACGAGATCGGCGATATGTCAGCGGCGCTGCAAGTGAAGCTGTTGCGCGTGCTGCAAGAGGGCACGTTCATGCCGGTCGGCGGCACGAAGCCGGTGAAGGTCGACGTCCGCATCATCGCGGCGTCGCACAAGGACCTCGCGTCGATGGTCCAGCACAAGCAGTTTCGCGAAGACCTGTTCTATCGCGTCAACGTCTTGAAGATCACCGTGCCGCCGCTACGCGATCGCGCGGCCGACATTCCTCGGCTCGTGCTGCACTTCTTGAAGAAGCACACCGCGAACGGCCAGACCACGCCGCAGCTGTCGCAAGGCGCGCTCGCACGGCTCGTCGCGTATCAATGGCCCGGCAACATCCGCGAGCTCGAAAACGAGATCGAGCGCATGCTCGTGCTCGCCGGCGGTGCGCCCGAGCTGACGGCGACGATGGTCTCGACGCGTGTCGCCGGCGTCGCGGTCGGTTCGCCGCGGCCGTTGCGCGACGTGATCGATACGGCCGAAGCCGACGCGATCGTCGCGGCACTCGGTCGCCACGGTGGCGATCGCAACGCCGCCGCGCTCGAGCTCGGCGTCTCGCAGGGCTACCTCGACGCGCGTGCGGGAGCCTTGGGGCTGTGACGAAGCTTCGCGCCTGCCCGACGTGCAAGCGCGCGGCGCCCCAGGCCGACAACAAATTCTTCCCGTTCTGTTGCGAGCGCTGCCAGCTCATCGATCTCGGCCGCTGGCTCGACGAGGAATATCGAATTCCCGACGCCGAGCAACCGGTCGATCCGCACCGCGACGACGAGCGCTAGAACCCGCGGCGGTGGCGCGCGACGAGCTCGCGCCAGATCCGCGCGGCTTTGATCGCGACGATCACGGCGGCGAGCCACACCACGACGAGCCCGTTCCACGCGGCCACGGTATCGACGATCTCGCTCGTGCCGAGCACGCCGATCGCCGAGACGAGCATGAACGCGACGATCATCGTGGCGCGCGAGATCAGCGTGAAGCGAACCCGCGCGGCGAGCGTCGCGCTCACCGCGAGCGTCTCGACCACGAGTGTCGCTAGCGTCGCGTAGGTACGACGCCACGGTTGGTACGTCGTCATGTAGCGCGGGTCGAGCCATGCTCGTGTGTGAACTTGCGAGTGGTCGACGAGCGTCAAATAGGCGGCCCAGATCGCGATCACGACCACACCCGCGGCGACCAGCTTCCAGCCGATCGGACGCGGCGGCAACGCCGTCACTTCGAGCCGGCGCTCGGGCCAGCGCCGCTGCACCAACGCGGCGCCGATCGCGAACGCGACGAGCCACGCGCCGACCAACATCTGCCATGTCACGAGCGTGCCCTCGACGAAATCGGCGTGGGTCAAGAACACCGGCAGGACCGGCCACAGCGCCATCGCGAACAAGCCGATCACGACGCTGCGCTCGATCGCCGATCCGCCGCGGCGCCACAGCACGAGCGCGATCACGATCGATTCGAGATAGATCGCGTCGAGCGAGTGCACGATCTCGGAGGCCTGGTACTCGCCGATCGCCTGTTCGAGAAACGCGATGCGCAGCGTGACGATCAACGCGAGCACGGCGACGCCGGCGATTGCGATCGCCGAGCCACGAGGGTGCCGCAGCTCGCCGGTCGGTAGCTCGGCGCGGACACGCAGCTTCATGCGCGCCGGCCCCGCGACATCTGCCACAGCTTCACCTGGCGCAGCGCGACGACGACGATCGCGTGAAGGCCCGACGCGAGCGCGCAGACGAACAGCCAGAACACGGCGACGAAGCTCCAGTCGAGCGTGTTGCCGATCGTGCTGTCGGCGTGCATCGCGAGCGGCGAGAAACAAAACGCGGCCGAGCCGAGCAGGATCGAGAGCAAGAACGCGCGGCCGCCCAGCGACGTCTCGGTGCGCGCCGCCAGCAACGCGATGACGAGCAGCGCCTGGCAGAACACGATCGCCATGCACACGATCACCTCGCGCGTCGGATAGATCCACGGGCCGTGCAGGTGGAACTTGATGTAGCCGGTCGGCTGTCGTGCATCGAGCGGCATCTCGATCAGCACGAGCAACGCGTAGGCCGCGATCGGCAACACCGCGAGCAGCCAGCCGCGCGCGCGAGGTTGCGGCTGGGTCTCGTCGCCGGGCATCGGCGCACGCAATCGCATGACTCGATCAACGCACGGTTCGTCCCGATGCATTCAGCTAATCGTCGCGGATCCGGGCGATCGCGACACAGGAGATCAATAGGTTGGTCGCGGGCCATGCGACGCGCGGGGCGACGGCGAGCGCGCGCGACCGCAGCACGGCGCGGATCGCTGCACGCGTGATCAGCGGCCGCGGGCGGTAGCGGTCGGCAAACACGCAGCCGGCACGGCCGAGCGCGCGGTTGAGCGCGCGAGCGGCGGAGACTTCGAAGCCCTGCATGCCACGGGCGAGGGCGATCCGATCGTCGGCCTCGACGACGAGCTCGACGCGCCGGCCGGCGAGCGCGAACTGGACGATACGAAAATCGCAGCGGGCGAGCGAGCGATCGACCGCGCGGCGGATCGCGCGCCAGCTTCGTCGCGAACCGAAGCCGCGGATACCGGCACCGACGCGCGCGACGACGTGCACGGGGTAGCGCGGCGACAGCGACGGCCGCCGCTGGTGCGGCTCGCTCGCGATCGCGTGCTGCGCCGGTCGACCGGCGCCCGCACGTGCTCCACCCCAGCTCGATTTCACGGGACGCGATCCGTAGCGCGTGACGGCTTCATCGCGAAAGATGAAATCGCCGAGATCTCTCCCGTCCAACTTTCTAGCCAATGATTGTTGCGAATCGAGATCGCGTTGTTTAGGGTGAGCGAGAACCTGGGGCGAGTTTCGGCCGAGCGCGACGAGTGGTGAGGGAACCGCCGGTCGCGTGGTAGCCGCGCGCGCGCTCGGATGGAGGGTTATGTCTACGGACGACGGTCAGGACTACGGCGATGACGACCCCACGATGCCGTTGCAGCTCGTCTTCGAACCCGGCGCGCCGGCGATCAGTCGCAAGGTGCGGCCGCGGCGGTCGCGACCGCGTGCGCGCACGATCGCGCCGCGGCGATTGACCGATACCGAGCTGTGGCACGCCGCGCGACCCGGCCCCGATACGTCGGCGCGGCCGCGCACGCGCGAGGAGTGTCGCGGTCACGCAGGCCCGTGCCCGTGGGTGTCGTGCAAGCACCACCTCTATCTCGACGTCAACCCGCGCACCGGGTCGATCAAGCTCAACTTCCCCGACCTCGAGCCGTGGGAGCTGCGTCACACCTGCGCGCTCGACGTCGCCGAGGAAGGCAGCCACACGCTCGAAGAGATCGGCGACATCACGAACTTGACGCGCGAACGCGTGCGCCAGCTCGAGACGCACGGCCTCGTCGAGCTGAACGGCCGCAGTCGGACGCTGCGTTAACGCAGCTGTCACGCAGTTAACGCTTTCGTGACTGGGCGGTCCCGCATTGCTCGTGCGGGCGAGCCCGCGTAATTAGGAAGCGGATGCGTGGGCTCGCGATCGCGATCGCTATTGGAATCGGCTGCGGACATTCGAACGCGACCTCGCCGGTCGACGCGAATGCGCCGTCGCCGGATGTTGCGAGACACGACGCGCCGATGCTCGAGCCCGACGCGAGCTCGAACGCGTCGACCGATACACCGGCGGTGCCGTGCACCGGTAGCGCGGGCGATGTCTACGCCGTCGCCGCACAGGCCAGCGCCGCACTCGGCGCGATCTTGGCGTGCGCGCCGGCCGACGTGCTCGATCTGGCGACCGTCGGATCGGACGTCGGCAGCGCGATGACCGTGACGAGCGCCGTGAAGACGTACTTGGTCGCGTACGAGACGCGCGACGGCTCGGGGAACCCGGCGGTATCGACGGCGCGCGCGTACTTGCCGTCGACGCCACGTGCGCGACCGGTGCCGATCGTCGTCGCGGCACACGGTTCGGTCGGGCTCGCGGATTCGTGTGTGCCGTCGCTCGGCATCGACGACAACCTGCCGCTGCCGTACGCCGGCCGCGGCTTCGCGGTGATCGCGCCCGACTTCTCGGGGCTCGGCAACGCCGGCACGCAGGACTACTTGAATCAACGCGCGCAGGGTTGGCAGTTGCTCGACGGCGCGCGCGCATTGCGTGCGCTGCTCGCACCCGGCGTCACCGCGCAGGACTTGATCCTCTCGGGATACTCGCAAGGCGGCGGCGCGGCGATCTCGGCGCAGTCGCTGATCAAGGCCGACGGCGAAGGCATCGGTCATCTCGTCGCGACGGTCGTCTACGCGCCGGAATGGCCCGAGAGCCTGAACAACTTCGGCTACGCGAACATCCTCGACAACCCGACCGAGCTCACGATCGAGACCGGCTTGTCGTACAGCTCGGTCGCGGTGCTGCGCCAGTACGCGTACTTCGAGAACCATGTCGGCTCCGGCATGGGCGTCACCGCAGAGCCGGCGCAGTTCGGCAGCGGCTTGCAAAGCGCCGTGCAGTCGCAGTGTCTCGTCGGCGTCGGCGCGTATATCCAGATCAACATGCTGCACTTGAGCGATCTGATCGACCCGACGCTGCGCACCGATCTGCTCGCGTGTATCGCGAGCCAAGGGCCCGAAGCCGGTTGCTCCGGCAACGCGCTCGCGTACTACAACTTCTTGCTCGCGAACGAGCTGCCGCCGGACCCCACCGAGGGCCCGATCTTGCTCGTGCAAGGCCTGCTCGATGCGATCATGCCGGCCGCGAGCGAAGCCGCGTGCAACTACGCGACGCTGAAGTCAGCCGGCATGGACATCGACACGTGCGTGTTCGGCAGCTCCGATCACACGGACATCATGGATCAGCATCCCAGCGGCGTCGCGTGGGCCGAGTCCGTGCTCGCCGGCGGTGCGCGCGCGGAGTGTGATCCGTCGACGCAGCTCCCCGCCTGCTCAGGGACGTAGTCCATTAGCGCAACTTCGACGTTGCAACAACGCGAGATCGTTGAGGGTGCGAGGGACGGACTAAAGCGAGCTCGTGATTACGACAACGACGCGGATCGATTCGTCGTCGGGAAACCGGTGTTGCGGCTGCTCGCTTTAGTGCGTCCCCACGCACCCCAACGATGTCGAGAGGTTACGACGTCGAAGTTGCGTTAATGGACTACGTCCCTGGTCGTAGGACGAGCACGGGCTTGCGAGTCGCGCGCATGAGCTTGTCCGCGACCGAGCCCATGATCGCCCGCGAGATTCCAGACCGCCCGTGCGATGCCACGCAGATCACGTCGACGCCGAGCCGTGCGGCGGTCTGTGCGATCGACCGCGCCGCATCGTCGCCGCGCACGACGTGCGCGTGAACCTCGCGCGTGCTCGTCGCGGGCACGAGCCCGAGCAACGCGACCGTGAGCTCGTGCTCGTCGACGTTGGCGTCTTCGTCGACGACGTGCGCGAGGTGCACCGTGCCGGTCGGCGGGATCGCGGCGAACGCGTACACGGCCGCGCGATTCGCGAACGGCGACAGATCGGTGGCGACCAGCGCGGTTTGCCACGACGGCGACACGATCGTCGGCACCGCGGCGTTCGGCGGCACGCACGCGACCGATTGCGGCGCGGTCAGCACGATCACGCTCGACACCGAGCCGAGCCGGTCGAGGCCGGTGCGCTGGCTGGTGCCGACGACGATCAGCTCGGCTTCTTCTTCATTGGCGAGCTCGACGACGTGATCGCCGATGCGGCCGAGCCCGCGGCGCACGCGTGGGGTCGCGCGCTCGGCCTGTCCGAAGCGGCGGAGCAAGTCGCGCGACAGCAGGCGCTCGATCTCCGGATCGCGATCGACGAGCGTGCCGGCCGCGAAGCCGTAGAGCTCGGCGGCATCGTCGGGGTAGTAGACCGCGCCGACGATCACGTCGATCGGCCCGCGCGCGCGCAGGCCGTGCGTCCATTGCAGGCACAGCTCGCACGCGATCGTCTCGTCGACGCCGACGAGGACGCGCATCGGCCGCTTGCCGCGCGCGAACCCGAGCAGTGGCTCTGGATCGCGCACCATCAACACGGGGACGCGCGTGGTCGCGACGACGCGCTCCGCCGTCGTGCCGAGATCGGTGCCCTTCGAGCTCGCCGCGATCACGATCAGATCGCTGCCCTCGGTCTCGGCAAACGAGATCAGCGTCGAGTCGGCGGGGCCGATCACGAGCTCGCCGCGGACCTGCGCGCCGACGTTGGCCTTTGCGATGTGCGCGTCGAGCTCGCGCCGCGCGGCCTGCGCATCGGCGTCCTCGTCGATGACGTGCACGGCGAGCACTTCGGTGTCGTTGTCGCGCTGTGCGGCAAACGCGCACGCGACCGCGAGCGCGCCTGCGCTCGCTTCCGAAAGATCGGTTCCGCAGATGATCGGTGGCGCCATTTACGTCAGATACGCGAAACGCCGCACGAGCTCGAGCAGGCGGTCGCGAACATCATCGTCGATCGCGATGAAGCGAATGCCCATCCCGGGGTGCAAATTGTCGGCGGCGCCCGGCCGAAACGGATTGACCCAGATCACTTCGCCCTCGACCTCGAGCTGCGGCGTCGCGTCGTCGAGGCGAAACCGCAAGTTCAAGTGCGTGCCCGGCGACTCGGGCGACGTCGTCCGCACGAAGATGCCGGTCTCCGAAATATCCACGATGTACGCGAAGAGATAATTTTCTTCGCTGGCGTAGTCGACCTCGAAGTCGACCAGCACGCGCGGAGCTGCGCGGCGGTCGCTGTCGGTGGTCGGCACGTCACGCACCGGCCCGCCCTTCAGGTTCGCCATGCCGCCGTCATAACCCCGACCCGGGGGCGTCAGTCCAGCACGATCGTCGTGATCTTCACCCGGTCGGTGGGATCGCGCATGTCGCCCGGAGCCTCGCTCAGCGTCATGTTCTTGTAGTTGCCGCTCGAGCCGGTGAAAAACCCGGTCCAGACCTCGTACGTGCCCTTAGGCGTCGTCGCGTTGCCGGCCCAGATCGTGTTCGTGTCGATGATGTAGTCGCCGGCTTGCCACGTCGACGTCGCGCATTTGCCGTCGATCGGCGCGTGATCGCCGTTGAACGCGCGTCCGAATTGGTTGCTGTCGAAGTGGTAGAGCGCGGTGTAGCTCTGACCGACCGAGCCGAGAATCTTGTAGTACGTGATGACCTGAAACCGGCTGCTGCGCGACACCGTCGGCGGAATGTCCCAGCCGAGCAGCTGGATCTTGTTTTCCCACACGACGCGGCCCTTCGGCTTGAACCGAATGTTGGCGGGCTCCGCGTGCACGATCATCTTCGACAGCGGGTTCTTGTCGGTCGTGCCGTCGAGCTTGTTCGACAGCAGCAGCGAGTGCGCGTTGCGATCGTCGATCAGGTAATACGGCTTCGCGCCCATCTCGCGATGGATCGCGCAGCGCTCGGTCTCGGGCGCGATCGCGAACACGCGATTCGCGCGGTTCAACGCGGCGATGATCGCCGGGCGACCGGCCGCCGGCTCGGGCTTGAGCGCGGGCGCGTAGTCTTTCGGCGCGCCGCCGAGGTCGCCCATGATGACGAGCTGATCGCCCGGCTTCGCGAGATCCGTGATCGCGTCGAACATCGTCTTCGACGAGAGATTTTGCGCGAGCGCCGGCTGCCAGCCGAACGCCCAGAACGCGGCGAAGCCGATCGTCAGCGCGCCGGTCACGATCGCGCCGATCCGGCCCGCGCGCCTGCCGCGGAACGACAGCGCGAACGCGAACGCGAGCGCGAACACGCCGCCGAGCACGAGCAACCACAGCCGCGTCGGCACGAACAGCCACTCCGATTGCGGCGGATACGGGATCGAATCGCCGCCGACGAGCAGCGACGTTAGCTTTTCGGTGAACGACTGCAGATCCTTGCCGAGGTCGACGATCGCGAGCACCGCAAACGCGCCGACGAGCACACCGGCCGCGGGCCAGCGCGACTCGCCGTCGTCATCAGATCGCTCGAGCAGCGCGTCGAGCCACGCGCCGATCGCGAGCGCGAACGCGGGGAACCCGGCGTAGAGCATGAAGCCGACCTTGCGCAGGAAGATCTCCGACGCGATCCAGGTCGCACCGGCCCACGCGAGCGCGAGCGCACCGAGCATGCGGCGCTTGCCGGTCATCGCGAGCAGCGACGCGAACGCGATCGGCGCAAGCACGCCCCACGGGAACGTGCCGTATGCGATCTGCTCGAACGTGCCGTCGTAGATGATGCGGATGTCGTCTTCGGCGCGCCACACGCCGCCGAGCGCATGCGACCAGCACGCGGGCGCGACGATCGCGTGGCCGAGCACTTCGCGCTCGGGCGGTGTCAGCCCCGGCTGCGGATCGCGTAGCGAGAACATCTGATAGATCAGCGCGGCGAGCACGACGGCGGCGATCGCCGTCGCGAGCAGCGCGGTCGCGTTGCGATCGCGGCGATACGGCCATAACGATCGGCCGATCGCGCGGCGTGGCGAGATCCGCGCGACGAGCGACAGCACGCTGTTGCGCACGAGCCGCACGCCGTCGGCGAGCGTCGGAATGCCGAGCGCACCGACGACCGCGAACGCACCGATCGGCGCGACGACGCCGAGCAAGCCGCCGCCCGCGCAATAACCGAGCGCGATGCCGAGCGCGAGCGCGAGCGCGCCGACGATCGCGTCGACGACCGCGATCAGTGGCCGTCGCCGCGGCGGTGCGAGGCCGAGCGGCAACGCGCGCACGACATCGCCGAACGAGCCGAGCGCGAGCAAGCCGTAGATCGACAGCGCGCCGCCCGTCGCCGTGCCGATCTCGGAGTTGAGCTGGCGCGATTGCAGCACGAGCAGCGGCATCGACAGCAGCACCAGCGCGGTGATCACGCCGGCTCGCGCGCCGATCGTGCGGATCGCGATGCCGGCGGTCGCGAGCAGCGCGAGCAGGCCAAGGATCGCGAACGGCAGCCGCTCGCCGGCGTCGGAGTCGGCGAGGTTGTCCTTGCCGAACGCGATCGCGCGGCTCTGCAGCGAGCGGGCGTCGGCATCTTTCGGCGCCGACTTGGGGCACGCGTCTACAGCAGCAGCCGCAACCGGCTTCGGCGCGGGCGTGACCGGCGCGTTCAGCTTGTCGGCGAGCTGGCGCTCCTGCGGTTCCCACAAGCCGAACGAGCCGAGCCCGCCGAGCAGCACGGCCCCGCCGACGATCGCGACGCATGCGATCGCGGACCACCATCGCGAGACGGCACGGGCCAGGAACTGCACGCGCGGAACGTATCACTGTTAGGATCGCGCGACGTGTCGACCGCACGCGCCGGCGAGCTCGCGACGCTGCACAAGGCCATCCCCGTGCAGCGCTATCGCAGCTTGGTCGGGCACTGGTTCGGCGGCTGGTTTCGCGCGCCGCGCGCCGCGCAGCATCAGGCGATGCCGCACGTCGGCGATCAGCAGCTCGCGCTCGCGTTCGGCGGCCACGCGACGGTGCTCGCGCGCTATCACAAGCTGTCGATCGCGTTCGATCCGATGCTCGGCCGCTGGCTCGGCGGCGTCCGGCGTGCGGTCGAGCCCGGCCTGGCGCCCGGCGACTTCAGCGACGTCGGCCTCGTCCTGATCTCGCATCGCCACGCCGATCACCTGCACGTGCCGACGCTCAAGCGCATGCCGCGCGCCGCGACGATCGTCGTGCCGGCCGGCGCCGCCGCGTGGGTGAGCGGCCTCGGGTTCGCGCGCGTCGTCGAGCTGCAACCCGGCGCCGATCTCGAGTTGCGCGGCATCCAGGTCGTCGCCGCGGCGGCGTCGCACGGCGAGGGCGATCTCGCGCGCGGGCTGTCGTACGTGATCCGCGGCAACGGGCCGAGCCTGTTCTTGTGCGGTGACAGCGGCTACTTCTCGGGCTTCGCCGATGTCGGCGAGCGATTCGCGCCCGACATCGCGATGCTGCCGATCGGCGGCTTCATGCCGTCGTCGTTTCGCGACCGCCACATGTCGCCGCTCGACGCGCTGTTCGCGTTCGAAGATCTGCGCTCGCGCCTGCTCGTGCCGATCCATCACGGCGCGTTCGCGCTGTCGTACGAGCGACTCGGCGAGCCCGTGCGCTGGCTCACGGAGCTCGCCAAGGAGCGCGGCGTGCGCGATCACGTTCGCGTGATGGCCGCCGGTGAGACCGAGCGGTTCGGCCCGATGCTATAAGCGTCTGCCGTGCCCGACGTTTCGATCGTCATCCCCGTCTACAACGAAGAGGGGATCCTGCGCGAAGCGATCGACGAGCTGATCGCCGAGCTGTCGAGCCGCGAGCTGAGCTACGAGATCATCATCGCCGAGAACGGCTCGCGCGATCGCACGGTCGAGCTCGCCGAGCATCTCGTCGCCGAGCATCCCGGCATCGTCCGCGCGTTCTCGCTCGGCGAGCCCAACTACGGCAAGGCGCTGCGCCGCGGCATCTTGGAAGCGCGCGGCACGTGGGTGATCTGCGAAGAGATCGATCTGTGCGACGTCGATTTTCACGACCGCGCGCTCGACCACCTGCGCCACGGCGATGCCGACATGGTCGTCGGCAGCAAGGCGATGAAGGGCGCGAGCGATCAGCGGCCGCTCTTTCGCCGCGCCGCGACGCGCGTGCTCAACGGCATGCTCCACCTCGCAGTCGATTTTCGCGGCACCGATACGCACGGGCTCAAAGCATTCGATCGCAACGCGGTGACGCCCGTCGTCGAAGCGTGCGTGATCGATCGCGACCTGTTCGCGAGCGAGCTCGTGATCCGCGCCGGCAAAGCCGTCCGCGTGATGGAGATCCCGATCCGGCTCGCCGAGAAGCGACCACCCGCGATCAACCTCGTCAAGCGCGTGCCGAACGTGCTGCGCGGCATGGCGAAGCTGACGTACGTGATCCGCTTCGGCGGCAAACCCTGATGTGTGCGCTGCCACAGGCGGCGATCTCGATCGATCTCGATTCGATCGCCTGCTACTACAAGATCCACGCGCTCGGCGAATCTCCCGCCGAGCTCGAGCACGCGATCTTGCAGCGCGCATTGCCTCGCGCGGCTGCGTTGTTCGCGAAGCACGGCGTGCACGTGACGTGGTTCGTCGTCGGTAAAGACGTCGACGGTCACGCCGAAAACGCGGCGCGGCTCAAAGCGCTCGCCGACGCCGGCGACGAGCTCGGCAATCACTCGTACTCGCACTTCTACGAGCTCGCGAAGCTCGACGCACACACGGTCGACGACGAGCTCGCCCGCTGCGACCGCGTCCTGCGCACGCTCGTCCCCGCCGTTCGCGGCTTTCGCGCGCCCGGTTACGACGTGTCGCCGGCGATGTTCGACACGCTCGCGCGGCTCGGCTATCGCTACGACTCGTCGGTGTTTCCGTCGCCGGGCTACTACGCAGCGAAGGGCATCGTGATGGCCGCATTGCGCGCGATCGGCCGGCCGAGCGGCGCGGTGATGACCGATCCGAAGTTGCTCGCGGCGCCGGCGGAGCCGTATCGCCCGGCGATGACGGCGCCGTGGCGCAAGGGCCAAGCGCCGCTCGTCGAGCTCCCGATCGCGACGACGCCGTGGCTCCGCGTTCACGCGATCGGCACGTCGCTGCTCGTCGCTCCCGAGTGGCTGCGCGACCGGCTCGTCGACGCGATGGCGAAGCGCAGGTTCTGGAACCTCGAGCTCCACGGCATCGACTTCGCCGACGCCGAGCAAGACGGCATTCCCGGCGAGCTCGTCGAGCGCCAGCCCGATCTGCGGATCCCGATCGCGGAGAAGCTCGCGCGGTTCGAGCGCTTGCTCGATCAGCTCGCGGCGCGCTGGGAGATCGTCACGCTCGGTCAGGCAGCGGCGCGCGTGCAGCTCGAGACGTAAATCACGCGGACGAACCACACGCGACGCACACAAAGATTGCAGCCGCGGCCCGGCGGGACATCGGCGTAACGCGCGGAGCGCGAGTTGCCAGCGAGCCGCTATCGCGACAGCCGCCAGGTCATCGCGCGAACGCGGTCGAGCAACGCGAGCGCGTCCGCGGCGGCATCGTCGGCGATGTAGCCGAGCGCGACGGCGACATCGAGCGCGGCGCCGACTTCGGCGGCGCTACCGAGGCTGATGCGATAGCGATTGCGCTGGTCTTTGCCCGCACGCTCGCGAGCCTCGGCGATGTTGAGCGAGACGCTGATCGCGGCGCGCCTCGCCTGGTCTTCCAGCTTCGAGTCGACGGCAGCGAGGCGTTTGAGTAGCGGCGCGAGTTGGCGGAGAAGCGAAAGCGAGACGGTGTAAGCGTCGAGAGCCATGATGGGTTGTCCTTTCGCCGTCCCGCGGGCGCGCGCCAGGACAGTGCCGCGCGCTGAGAAACGGGAGTCCGCGGTCTGCAGTGCGCCCGTGCGCGCGGCGCGTCCTGGCGCAAGCGCACGCGAGGCGAAGGACAACCATCATGGCGGAGACGCGGGCCTCGAGAACGGCGGCGATCGATGGCGATGGCGATGGCGATGGTGATGCCGAAGCGGAAGCGGAAGCGGAAGCGGCAGCGGCGGCGGACGCGGCAGCGGAAGCGGTCGCGGAAGCGGAAGCGGAAGCAGCGGAAGCGGAAGCGGCAGCGGTAGCGGTAGCGGCAGCGGCAGCGGCGGCGGAAGCGGAAGCGGAAGCGGAATCGGCGGCGGCGGCGGACGCGGAAGCGGCGGCGGAAGCGGAATCGGCAGCGGCAGCGGAAGCGGCAGCGGAAGTGGCAGCGGAAGCGGAAGCGGCGGCGGAAGCGGAAGCGGAAGCGGAAGCGGCAGCGGAAGCGGAAGCGGCAGCTACCGTCGCCGTCGAATCGCTTCGCCGACGAGCTGATCGGTTCGCTCGTTGAGCGGCACGCCGGAATGCCCAGCGACTTTGACGAACTTCAGATCCTTGAATTCGCGGCACACGGCACGCAGCTTCTCGACCAGCTGAACGTTCGCCTTTGCTTTCCACGACTGCGTGAGCAACCCGATCGAATATGCCGAGTCCGAATACACGACGACCGGACGATCGCGCATCGCCAGCTTCGACAAGCCGATCAAGATCGCCGACAGCTCGGCCGTCTGATTCGTGCCTTCACCA
>DASXEF010000179.1:0-8522 GCA_036490255.1 Kofleriaceae bacterium | reverse complement strand
TCACGCACATCGAGAGCCCGCGGCTCACCGGCACGTGCACCGGCGCCTGCGATCACTACGTCGAGTGCAAGCCCGGTCACGAGCAACTCGATCGCGATCGCTGCGCGCACGAGTGCCCGAACGTGTTCGCCGATCCGGACTCGTTGATGGCGTTCGAGAGTTTGTCGTGCAAAGACGCCGTCGAGTACGTCGACGGCACGTCGCGCGCGATCGCGCGGTAGCGATGTTTCGTCACGAAGGCGACCAGCGCACCGATCGGCACAACCGGTTGCTCGCCGGCTATCTCGCCGCGATCGCCGGCATCGTCAACTCGTCTGGCTTCGTGCTCATCGGCTCGTTCACGTCGCACGTCACGGGAAACGTCGGCCGCTTCGCCGACGACGTGGCGATGCATCGCAGCGCGGCTCCGCTATTTGCCGCGTTGCTCGTCGCGGCCTTTTTTGCCGGCGCGTTTTTCGCGAGCGTGATGATCGAGAGCTCGGCCGCGCGTCCGAAAACGTACACCGCGCTGTTGTTCATCGAAGGCGGCGTGCTGGCTGCATTCGCGTTGCTGTCGTACGTGATGGACACGCACGATTCGCACTTTCGCGACATCCAGGGCGCGTTGCTCTGCTTCGCGATGGGCTTGCAGAACAGCCTCGTCACGCGGCTGTCGGGCGCGGTCGTGCGCACCACGCACCTGACCGGCGTGGTGACCGACCTCGGCATCGAGCTGGCGCGATGGTTTCGCGCGTGGCGTGCGCGGTTCGGGCTCGTCGTCGGTGATGCGCCGCCGGTCGCGCCGCACCGCTCGCATCTGATCCTGCTGGTCACGATCTTCGGCGCGTTCGCGGCCGGGAGCGTCGTCGGCGCGCTCGCTGCCGTGCGCTGGGATCAGCTCGCGATGCTCGTGCCGACGCTGGCGCTGTTCGGCGGCGGGCTCTACGCGGCGCGCTCGCTCGCGGCGGCGACGCCGTAGCTCACATGCAGACGGCGGCGGTCGTCGAGCTATCGCGCGGCGCCACGCCGGTCGCGAACGGATTCACCGTGAAGTCGGCCGAGTTGACATCGGTATCGGTGCAGCCGCCGGCGCCGCGCAGATCGCCGGCGGTCGTCGACGGCGCGGGTGCGAACGAGGTGCCCTCGAAGCAGGTCGCGGTCGTGCCGTAGCCGACGAAGTCGAGCGTGCTCGCGATCGGACAGGCCTGCGGCGTCATCGAGCCGGTGCCGGGCACGAGCGCGATCTTGCCGGCGGTCGCCGCCATGTTGATGGGCGTGAGCGTCGTGTCGACCGTGACCGGGAACGCGACGCCGTTCGTGGCGCTCGCGGTTCCGAGCCCGACCAGGAAGTAGCCGCCCGACGGCACGACCGCGTTCGGTAGCGCGGCGACGGTCCAGCTCGAGCCGGTCGCCGACGCGTACTGCAGCGAGTAGCCGCCGAGGTTCACCGAGGTCGCCGCGTTGTTGTGCAGCTCGACGAAGTCCTCGTTGTAGTACGCGCCGCTGTTGCCGCCCCCGCCGTACAGCTGGCTGATCACGAGGCTGCCGCCGCCGACCGTGAACCCGTTCGGCTGCGTGACGTCGGTGCCGAGCGTGAAGCCCGCCGTGGTCGCGACGGAGCCGAGCACGCGAACCTGGTACGTCGTGCCAGCGGTCAGCGCGGTCGTGGTCGCCAGCGTCGCGACGGTATCGGCGGCGTTGTACGTCGCGGTCAGGCCGATGCACGTCGCGAAGCTATCGGCCGACAGCTGCACGCTGCCCGAGCATGCGGCATCCGCGGCGATCGGCGTGATCGTCGTCGGATCGACGGCGAGGTTGAACGTCAGCACGATCGCGGGATTCACGCGGACGCCGACGCTGCCGTCGATCGGCGCGATCTGCGTGACCTCGAGGCCATCGACGGTGAGCTGCGTGCTGCCGACGACGGTGCCGAGCGTCGCGCTGATCGACGTCGTGCCGGGCGCGACGCCCGTCGCCTTGCCGGTCGTGGCGACGACGGTCGCGATCGTCGGATCGGCCGCCGCCCACGTCACCGTCGCGGTCAGCACTTGCGTCGTCGTGTCCGAGTACGTGCCGGTCGCGATGAACTGCTCGGTGCCACCGGGCAAGATCTCCGGGTTCGCCGGCGTGACCGCGATCGACTCCAGGACCGCGGCGATGACCGTGAGCGTGGTCGTGCCGCTGATCGCGCCGAGCGTCGCGGTGATCGTGATCGGGCCGCCGACCGCGACCGACGTCGCGAGCCCGGTGCCCGCGATCGTCGCGATCGTCGGATCGCTCGACGTCCACGTGACCTGCGTCGTCAGGTCTTGCGTCGAGCTGTCGCTGAACGTGCCGGTCGCGGTGAACTGCTGCGTCAGGCCGAGCGCGAGGCTCGGATCGGCGGGCGTGATCGCGATCGAGACCAGCGTCGCGCTCGAGACCGTCGCGGTCGTCGAGCCGCTGATCGCGCCGAGCGTCGCCGTGATCGTCGACGTGCCGGGCACCAGGCCGGTCGCGAGCCCCGCAGCCGTGATCCCCACGACGAGCGGATCCGCGCTGTTCCACGTGACCTGCGTCGTGATGTCGGCGGTCGAGCTGTCGGCGTACGTGCCGGTCGCGGTGAACTGTTGCGAGAACAACAGCGCGATCGTCGGATCGGCCGGCGTGACCGCGATCGACAACAGCGGCACGCTGGCCGTCAGCGACGTCGTGCCGGAAATCGTGCCGTCGGTGGCCGTGATCGTCACGGTGCCGTTGCCGACGCCGGTCGCGAGACCGACCGCGTTGATCGTCGCGATCGTCGGATCCGAGCTCGACCAGGTGACGAACATCGTGAGATCCGGCTGCGTGCCGTCGGTGAACGTGCCGGTCGCGGTGAACTGCTGCGTGCCGCCGAACGTGACCGCGGGATCGGCGGGTGTGACCGCGATCGACACGAGCGCGGCGGCGACGACCGTCACGGTCGTCATGCCCGAGATCGTGCCGTCGGTCGCGGTGATCGTCGGTGCGCCGAGCGCGACCGCCGTCGCGAGGCCCGCGGCATCGACCGTCGCGAGCGTCGGGTCCGACGACATCCACGTCGCCGTCGCCGTGAGATCCTGCGTCGAGTTGTCGGTGTACGTGCCGGTCGCGGTGAGCTGCTGCGTCGCGCCGATCGGCAGGTTCGGGTTCGCCGGCTTGACCGCGATCGACACGAGCGTCGCCGCGCCGACCGTGATCGTCGTCGAATCGCCGGCCGAGCCGAGCTTCGCGCTGATCGACGACGTGCCGGCCGTCAGCGTGGTGACCAGGCCGCTCGCCGCGACGGTCGCGACCGCCGGCGTCATCGACGTCCAGGACACCTGCGTCGTCAGATCCATCGTCGTGGCGTCGGAGAACGTGCCGGTCGCCGTCAGCTGTTGCGTGAGCCCGGCCGCGATCGAAGCCGGATCGTGCGGCGTGACCGCGAGCGAGACCAGCGTCGCGCTGGTGACCGTGACGGTGACGCTGGCGGAAATCTCGCCGAGCGTCGCGTCGATCGTGACGGTGCCGGCTGCGACGGCGGTGACGTTGCCACTCGCGTCGACGGTCGCGACCGTCGCGTCGCCCGACGACCACGTCACCGACGTGGTGACGTCTTCGGTCGAGCCGTCGGTGAGCTTGCCGGTCGCCGTGAGCTGCTGCTGCATCTGGATCGGGATCTGCGGCGCCGCCGGTGTGATCGAGATCGACTCCAGCGTCGGCGCGCCGGCGTCGGCGTGCCCGGCATCGTTGCCGGTGGCGGGCTTGGAGTTATCGCCGCACGCGGCGAGCAGCAAAACGCACCATGCGAGCACACTGATGACGCGACGGGCGAACATGCCCCAGAGCATTCGCAGAAACACGACTCGGATGCAAAGGCGTTACGTGCAGACCGGCGGTGCTTCACACGTATTATCAGTTGCGCAGTACGCACTCGTGCACTGGTCGCCGTTCGCGCAGCTCGCGCCGTTCGAGCCGGGAGCGGTGCACGTGCCGGCGTTCGAGCCATCCGGAACCGCGCAGAACGATCCGTCGGAGCAGCCATAGCTCGTGGCGATCGTGCACGGCTCGCCGACCGTCGGCAACGCCTCGCACGTCGTGCCGTTGCAGCGCATGTAGATCGAACAGTCGGCGTTCGTCCCGCACGCGGCGCCGGGCAAGCCGACCATCACGCACGTACCCTGCGCGTTGCAGATCGCACCGACGTCCGCGCAGACGTGGTTCGGACATGGATCGCCGACGGCCGGCAGCGGCGCGCATTCGCCGCCGGCGCAGCCGAGCCCGTAGTCGCAATCTTGGCTGAACATGCAGCCACCGCCCGAACCGACCAGCGGCGTGCACGTCTCGGTGTCGACGTTGCAGGCGAGGCCGGTATCGCAGTCGCGCGTCACGCACGGCTCGCCGCTGCCGGCCGGTGCTTCGGCGGCTTCGCAGGTACCCGCGCAGCACGCGGAGCCGCAATCGGGCAGGGCACACGCACCGCTCTGGCACTCGGCGTTTTGCTCGCATGCGCCGTCGGTGCCGACCGCGCCGACGAGGATCTGGCTGCACGACGGCGAGAGCTCGCGCGCGCTCATCTGCGTCGAGTCGCACGACGCGGTCGCCTCGGCCTCGAGACACGCTTGCGCCGCGTCGCCGTCGAACGAGATCTTGCCGGTGTCGAGCAGCGGCTGATAGTCGATGATGCGCACCTGCTCGAACGCGAGGCAGCTCGCTTGATCGGCGAACAGCCCGCAGCGCACTTCGTAGTCGCAGATCGCGGCCGCATCTTGCGCCGCGTAATCGGCCGCCGAGATGCCGCCGCCGTCGTGGCTGCACGCGATCGCGAAGATCCCGACGACGACGATCGCTCGCAGCATTTGCTTAGGATATATGCTGCTGCGGTGGCAGGCGAGCCGGAGACGACTCTCGACGGCACCGTCGACTCGATCGTCTTTCGCAACGACGAATCGTTCTTCACGATCGCACGCTTTGTCACGGCCGGTCACCAGCAAGTCACCGTCAAAGGCCAGCTGTTCGACGTCAAGCCGGGCATGCCGCTCAAGCTGCGCGGCGCGTGGGTGGTCGACAAGAAGTACGGCCGCCAGTTCGAGGTCGCGAGCTATCAGCTCGACGCGCCCGAGACCGTCGTCGGCATCGAGCGCTTCTTGGGCTCCGGGCTGATTCCGGGCATCGGTCCCGAGCTCGCGCGCCGGCTCGTCGACAAGTTCGGCAAAGAAACGCTCGAGGTGATCGATCGCCAGCCCGCGCGGCTCGTCGAGGTCTCCGGCATCGGCGCGCAGCGCGCGCAAAAGTTATCCGAGGCGTTCGCCGCGCAGCGTCACATCCAGGACGTGATGGTGTTCCTGCGCGGCCACGGCGTGTCATCGGCGTTCGCCGCGCGGATCTACAAGAAGTACGGCGCCGATAGCGTCAACGTCGTGCGCCAGAACCCGTATCGGCTCGCACACGAAGTGTGGGGCATCGGGTTTCGCACCGCCGATGCGATCGCGATGCAGCTCGGCATGGCGCGCGATGCGCCGCAGCGGCTCGAAGCGGGCCTGTTGCACGCGCTCGAGCTGTCGGTCGAAGACGGCAACTTGCACTCGCCCGACGACGAGCTCGTCGCACGCGCCGCCGAGCTGCTGCAGCTCGGTGCCGAAGCGTTACCGCCTCGGCTCGCGGCCCTCGAGGCGTCGCGGCTGATCGTGCGCGAAGTGCTCGGCGATCGCGGCGCGTGCAGCGCGCTGCCGGAGCTGCACGACGCCGAGGTCGAAGCCGCGGCGCGGCTCGCGGCGCTCGTTCACGAGCACGCGCGGCCGATCGCGCTCGATATCTCCGCCGCGATCCACGCGTTCGAGTCGCTGACGACGCTCGCGCTCGCCGAGCAACAACATCGCGCGGTCGAAGCCGCGCTGCGCGATACCTGCACGGTGATCACCGGCGGTCCCGGCGTCGGCAAGACGACGATCGTCAAGGCGATCGTTCACATCGCACGCGCCGGGCGAAAGCGGGTCGCGCTCGCCGCACCGACCGGCCGCGCCGCGAAGCGACTCGGCGAAGCGACCGGCGTCGAAGCGATGACGATCCATCGCCTGCTCGAATATCAGCCGCACGACGGCGGCTTCCAGCGCGACGCGACCAACCCGCTCGAGCTCGACGTGCTCGTCGTCGACGAGGCGTCGATGATCGACACGCCGCTGTTTCGCTCGCTGCTCGCCGCGATGACGCCGGGCGCGCAGCTCGTGCTCGTCGGCGATATCGATCAGCTGCCGTCGGTCGGGCCGGGCAACGTGCTCGGCGACGTGATCGATTCGGGCGCCGCGACCGTGATCCGGCTGACCGAGATTTTTCGCCAGGCCGCCGAGAGCAAGATCGTCGTCAACGCCCACCGCATCAACGCCGGCGAGCTACCCGAGCTCGACGCACCCGCCAATTCGAGCGACTTCTACTTCATCGCGCGCGACGATCCGGAAGCCGCGCGCAGCACGATCGTCGAGCTCGTCGCGGAGCGGATCCCGAGCCGGTTCAAGCTCGACGCGATCTCGGGCGTGCAAGTGCTCACGCCGATGCATCGCGGCGAGCTCGGCACCGCGGCGCTCAATCGCGCGTTGCAAGAGCGGCTCGTGCCGCAAGCCGGCCCCGAGCTCGTGCGCGGCGATCGCGCGTTTCGCCGCCGCGACAAAGTCATGCAGCTCAAGAACGATTACGACCGCAACGTGTTCAACGGCGACATCGGCGTGATCGATTCGCTCGATGTCGAGGCCGGCGCGATCCGCGTCGACTTCGACGGCCGCATCGCGAGCTACGAGCGCGCCGAGCTCGACCAGCTCGTCCACGCGTACGCGGTCAGCGTGCACAAGAGCCAGGGCTCGGAGTATCCGGCGGTCGTGATCGCGCTGACCAACCAGCACTTCATGATGCTGCAGCGCAGCTTGCTCTACACCGCCGTCACGCGCGGCAAGAAGCTCGTCGTGATCGTCGGCAGCAAACGCGCCGTCGCGCTCGCGGTCCGAAACGCCGACGCTAAACGCCGATACACCTGGCTCGCCGAGCGCGTTCGCACGCAGCTCGGCTAACGGCCGTGGTGGTGGACGGTCAGCTCGTACGCGGTCCAGAAGGCCGCGCTGGTAAGCGCGTCGGTCACGCGATCGAGCGTGCTCGGTTGCTGTTTGACGACGATGACCGTGGGCTGGACTGCGGCGGCGACCGGCGCTTGCGGTGCGGGATCCGCGATCGCGACGGTGGAGAGCCCGAGCACGAGCATGACGGAAGCGACGAGCGTGTTGATCTTCATGATGATCGTCGCTGTTGCATCGCGCAGGCCGGCGCTAAGTCCCGGAGCGCACGCTGGACGGTCGGCAGAAGCTGCAGCTCGACTGCCAAACCTGCAGCTTCACACCGCGGCGGCAAGGTGCGGTACATCTCGTCGCTATGAAGCGCTTCATGGTGGTGTGCGTGTTGTGTGGGCTTGCAGCAGCTGCGCTGGCTCAACCGAAGTTTCCCGCGACGAAGACCGTCGACGCGTCGGATACGTATTTCGGCAAGGTCTACAAGGATCCGTATCGCTGGCTCGAGCAGACCAAGAACGCCGATGTCACCGCGTGGTTCAAGGCGAACGCCGAGATCACCGATGCAATGCTCGCGAAGATTCCGGGCCGCGATGCGCTGGTCAAGGAATGGACCGCGCTCGACAAGCTCAAGCCGGCTTCGTACAACTCGATCCAGGTCGAGAACGGTCGCGTGTTCTACAAGAAGACGCTCGGCGGCGAGAACGTCGGAAAGCTCTACTACCGCGACGGTTGGACCGGCAAAGAGAAGCTGCTGTTCGATCCGAGCACGTACAAGGCCGGCGTCACGACCACGATCAATAGCTACATACCGTCGTGGGACGGCAAGCTCGTCGTGCTCGGGTTGACCGCCGGCGGCGCCGAGTACTCCGAGCTCCGCGTGCTCGATGTCGCGAAGGGCACGCTGATGGCCGATACGATGTATCCGTCGTACGGCCCCGGCGGGTGGACGAAGGACGGCAAGGCGTTCTTCTACGACTCGAGCGACATCAAGGACATCAAGAGCCTCGACATCGAGCAAAATCGCAAGACGCGGTTGCACGTCGTCGGCGCGGATCCGAGCACGGACCGCGACGTGTTCAGCAACGCCGTGAACCCCGAGCTCAAGATCGCGGCGAAGGAATTTCCGGGCGCGTCGATCGACGAGACGTATCCCGATTACGTGTTCGGTAGCCTCAGCACGGTTCAGCCCGAGATCCGCGTGTACCTGGCGCCGGTCGGTCAGCTCGCCAATAAAGGCCCGCTCAAGTGGACTTCGATCGCCGAGACCTCCGATCACCTCGTGCGTGGCCTCGCGTTCTACGGCGACAACGCGTACGCGATCACCTACGACGGCGCGCCGAAGTACAAGCTCGTGCGCACGAGCGTCAAGCATCCCGACTGGCACGACGCGCAGGTCGTGTTGCCCGAGGCGGCGGATTCGATCACGTCGATGCAGAAGAGCAAGAGCGACTTGTGGGTCGTCTACTCGAACGGCATCACCGGCCGCATCGTCAAGCTCGACCTCGCGAC
>DASXEF010001042.1:0-18392 GCA_036490255.1 Kofleriaceae bacterium | reverse complement strand
CTCGCGATCTGTCTCGGCGAGGCGACGAAGCTCGCGCCGTACTTGCTCGCCGACGATAAAGCCTACGAAGCCGAGGCGATCTTCGGCGCGACGACCGACACGCTCGATCGCACCGGCGTCGTGGCACAGGTGCGCGATTGGTCGCACGTCACGCGCGACGCGATCGATCGCGCGATCGCCGGCCGGCGCGGCGAGTACGATCAAGTCCCGCCGATGTACTCGGCGATCAAGCAGGGCGGCGTCGAGCTCTACAAGCTCGCGCGCCGCGGCCAGACGGTCGAGCGCGCACCGCGACGCGTGCGGATCGATCGACTCGACCTGGTCGAGCTCGCGCTGCCGCGTATCAAGCTCGCGATCGCGTGCAGCAAGGGCACGTACGTCCGCAGCTTGGTCGCCGATCTCGGCGAGGACCTCGGCTGCGGCGCGCATCTGGCCGAGCTTCGCCGCACGAAGAGCGGGCGGTTCACGATCGAGCAAGCGCAGCAGCTCGACGCGCTCGATCCGGCGCGGATGATCGGTCTGGCCGACGTGCTCACGCTGCCGGTGATCACGGTGCCAGACGCGCTGGTGAAAACCGTTCGCGACGGCGTGCAGCATCCGATCGAGAAGCTCGGCGTGCCTACGAGCGAGCAATTCCAGCTGTTTGACGAGGCCAAGACGCTGCTCGCGATCGCGCACGCGGAAGATGGCCGCATCATCTACGACCGCGTCTTCGGCGCTTGACCGCGCGCGACGGTTCGAGCAAAGTCCGCCCCGACCACGGCATTCGTGCATGGCGCACGCGGCCGTCGGTGACTGGAGTCACGATGTCTGTTTCGACCGTTCGCAAGCAAGAGACGATTGGCAAGTTCCGCCAGCACGACACCGACACGGGCTCGCCCGAAGTTCAGGTCGCGCTGCTCTCCGAGCGCATCGCGCACTTGACCGAGCACCTCAAGAACAACCACAAAGATCACCACAGCCGGCGCGGCCTGCTGAAGATGGTCGGCCAGCGCCGCGCGCTGCTCGACTACTTGAAGCGCAAGAACCTCGATCGCTACAAGAAGGTGATCGAGACCCTCAGCCTGCGCCGTTAAGCAAGCTCGGCGAACGCCGAGCGCGCAGCGCTGCCGAAGGCAGCGTGCAGATCAATTGCCGAGCTGCTTCGGCGGCTCGTCGAGGCGGTAGATATCCAGGCCGCCGATGCCGCCGTAGATCACGAGCTCGATCCGGATCGGCTGATCCGGCGTCGGGTTCGCGACCGCGCGATCCGGAATCTTCTTTCGCACGCCGAACAGGCGCTTGATGCCGCGGCCGAAGCGCGCCCAGAAGCCGAAGCCGTCGTGCGTGTCTTCGCCGCCGATGACGGGCCCACCGTCGACGGAGTACGTGACGTACTTCGGCAGGTAGATCTCGATACCGCCGATGTTGGTGTCGATCTCGAGCCGGTGCGTGCCGGGTGCGATCGGTGCGCTGACCAGGTCGACTTCGACGCCGCCGATCAGCGACTCGATGCGACGATCGAAGATCGCCATGCCCTTGGTCGCGATCGAGTGAAGCTTTGCCATGGCGTCGATCTACTACACGGTTGATGCCACGCGCAGCGCGAGCAACATCGCGACGTTGCACCTGCGTGGGGCGGGGTTGGGACGTCGCAGCCCGGTCGCGTGCGACCCTTGGCTTTCGGGAGCTGCTGTGCCATAACGCCCGCCGTAACAACCACGTAGCGTCGCAGGACATCTAAGAGATCGCGTCGGTTTGATCGTTCCGTCGAGGTTCTCGAGCAGCAAGGCTCGAGAGGTTGGACTGAGGGTTCAGGCAGGCCGGTTGTCGAAGACGCCGGCGACGTGACTTCCGAAGGACACGTCAATGCCTCACGTTCGTGAATCCGCCATCGTCGGCGGCAAAGAAATTACTATCGAGACCGGCAAGTGGGCCAAGCAAGCCGGCGGCTCTGTCGTCGTGCGCTGTGGCGATTCGATGGTGCTCGTCACCGCGGCCGGGTCCGCGCAGCCGCGCGACATCGACTTCATGCCGCTGACCTGCGAGTACCAGGAGAAGTTCTACTCGTCGGGCAAGATTCCCGGCAGCTTCTTCCGCCGCGAAGGCCGCACCACCAACGCGGAGATCTTGATCTGCCGCTTGATGGACCGCCCGGTTCGTCCGCTGTTCCCCAAGGGCTGGTTCATCGACACGCAGGTCATCGCGAACGTCGTCTCGTTCGACAAAGAAAACGCGACCGACGTGCTCGCGATGACCGGCGCCTCGGCGGCGCTGCACGTGTCCGACCTCGTGTGGGCGGGCCCGATCGCCGGCATCCGCATCGGTCGGATCGACGGCCAGTTCGTCGCGAACCCGACGTTCGCCGAGCGCGAGAAGTCGGAGATGGACATCGTCGTCGCCGCGAGCCGCGACGCGATCATGATGGTCGAAGGCGAGATGCACGAGCTGCAGGAAGACGTCGTGATCGACGCGCTGCTGTTCGCGCACCAGGCCGTCCAGCCGCTGATCGATCTCCAGGAGCGCCTGCGCGCCGCGAACGGCAAGGAGAAGCGGCCGTTCATCCCGCCGCAGGCCAACGAGCAACTCGCCGCGCGCGTCAAAGAGCTCGCGTGGGATCGCCTCGGCCACGCGCTGCAGATCAAAGACAAGAAGAAGCGCTACGGCGAGACCGGCGTCGTCAAGTCCGAGACGCTCGCGACGCTGCAGGGCGAAGGCCTGCTCAACCCGGGCGTGCCGGCCGACACCAAGTCGTTCGAGGCCGCGTTCGGCAAGCTGCACAAGAAGTGGGCGCGCGGTCACACGTTGTCGACGCGCAGCCGCATCGACGGTCGCAAGCCCGACGAGATCCGCCAGATCACGATCGAGACCGGCGTGCTGCCACGCGCGCACGGCTCGGCGCTGTTCACCCGCGGCGAGACGCAAGCGCTCGTCGCGGTGACGCTCGGCACCAAGTACGACGAGAAGAAGCTCGACACGCTGCTCGGCGACAAGAAGCGCACGTTCTACATGGACTACAACTTCCCGCCGTTCTCGACGGGCGAGGTCAAGCCGCTGCGCGGTCAGTCGCGCCGCGAAGTCGGCCACGGGTTCTTGGCCGAGCGCTCGGTCGAGTCGGTCGTGCCGATCTATGAAGACTTCCCGTACACGATTCGCGTCGTCAGCGACATCCTCGAGTCGAATGGCTCGAGCTCGATGGCGTCTGTCTGCGGCGGCTCGCTCGCGCTGATGGATGCCGGCGTGCCGACCAAGGCGCCGGTCGCGGGCATCGCGATGGGCCTGATGAAGGAGGGTGATGACTACGTCATCCTGTCCGACATCCTCGGCGACGAAGATCACCTCGGCGACATGGACTTCAAGGTCACCGGCACCCGCCGCGGCGTCTGCGCGCTGCAGATGGACATCAAGGTCGACGGCCTGACGCGCCAGATCCTCGAAGAGGCGCTCGAGCAGGCGAAGCGCGGTCGCATCCACATCATCGAGAAGATGGACAGTGCGATCTCGGCGGCGCGCGACGAAGTGTCGGTGTTCGCGCCGCGCATCGTGACGATGACGATCAAGCCGGACAAGGTCCGCGACATCATCGGCCCGGGCGGCAAGACCATCCGCGCGATCCAGGAGCAGACCCAGGCTCAGATCGACATCAACGACAACGGCACCGTGTCGATCGCGTCGAGCGACTCGAAGAGCATCGAGCAGGCGCAGGCGCTGATCTCGGGGCTCACGATGGAGCCCGAGGTCGGCCTGTTCTACAACGGCATCGTCAAGAAGATCGTCGAGATCGGGGCGTTCGTCGAGATCCTGCCCGGCACCGACGGTCTCCTACATATCTCCGAAGTGGCGAAAGAGCGCATTCGCGCGGTCGAAGACGTGCTGTCCGAAGGTGACGAGGTCATCGTCAAGTGCATCAAGGTCGACCGCGACGGCAAGATTCGCTTGTCGCGGCGCGAGGCACTCGACGCGAACCCTCCGCCCGAGGAAGTTCACAACTACGTGATCTGATAAAGTGGAGCCGATGGCTCCGCTCGTCCGCATCAAAAAGCTCCGGCCCGATGCGGTCGTGCCCGCGTATCAAACCGAGCACGCCGCGGGGCTCGATCTGTGCGCCGCGATCGATGCACCGATCGAGCTCGCGCCGCGCACGCGCGTGAGTATTCCGACCGGGCTCGCGTTCGAGATTCCACCGGGCTTCGAAGGCCAGGTGCGGCCGCGCTCGGGGCTCGCGCGCGATCACGGCATCACGCTGACGAACTCGCCCGGCACGATCGACGCCGATTATCGCGGCCCGGTCGCGGTGCTGCTGATCAATCACGGCCACGAGACGGTCGTGATCGAGAACGGCCATCGCATCGCGCAGCTCGTGATCGCCCCCGTCGTGCGCGCGGAGCTCGCCGTCGTCGACGAGCTGACCGAGACCAAACGTGGCGCGGGTGGGTTTGGATCGACGGGTCGCTGAGATGACCGATCGTTCGAAACGGCCGACGCTGCGCGAGACGCCGAACCCCGACGAAGCGACCAACGTCTGGGACGGTCAGCCGCCGAAGCCGCCGGTCGTCGCGCAGCCACCCGCGCAGCAGATGCGTGCGATCTCGAAGAAGACGCCGGGCCAGCCGTACGCGAAGCCGAACTTCAGAGACACGCCCGAGCGCGCGTTGCCCGTCGTGAAGTTGCGCGCGATGTCGGAGATCTCGAGTGGCTCGATCACGCCGCCGTCGGCGAAGGCGCTCGGTTATCTCGCGCCGCCGCGCGATCCGGCCGAGGCGCGTGCTCGGCGCCAGCGCGATTTTGTCGTGTGGGGCTCGGTGTGCGTCATGATCGCGTGCGGCATCGCGCTCGTGATCTGGTTCGTCGCGCGCTGACGGCGCATGGCTCGCCGCGCCCCGAGCTCGGGCTGGGCTCGCTTCCGTCGTGAAGTTGCGCGCGATGTCGGAGATCTCGAGTGGCTCGATCACGCCGCCGTCGGCGAAGGCGCTCGGCTATCTCGCGCCGCGGCGCGATCCGGCCAGTGCTCGGCGACAGCGCGATTTGTCGTGTGGGGCTCGGTGTGCGTGATGATCGTTCGTCGCGCCAGCGCATTGCTCGCTGCGCCGATGCGCGCGCACATTTTTCCGAGTTCGGGCTCGGGCTCGCGCTCGGGCTCGTTTAAACTGGTCGGATGCAGACGGTGGGCGGGCGGTACGTACTGGAGGGTCAGCTCGGCGCCGGTGCGATGGGCGACGTCTATCGGGTGCGTCATGTCAGCTTGGGCAAGCCGTTCGCGCTGAAAGTCATCTCGCCGGCGTTCGCGAACGACGGCGTGGCACGCCAGCGCTTCAACCACGAAGCGAAGCTCGCGAGCGAGATCGTCCACGCCAACATCGTGTCGATCGTCGATTTCGGCGAGGACCCCGAGCTCGGCGCGTACATGGTGATGGAGCTCGTCGACGGCGAGCCGCTGCTCGACCCGAACGGCCCGATGCCGGTGCGCCGCGCGCTCGACGTGCTCGCGCAGGTCGCCGACGCGCTCGACTGCATGCACAAGCGCGGCATCGTGCACGGCGACGTTAAAGCTGAGAACATCTTGCTCGCCGCCGAGGTCGACAGCACGCACGGCTCGCGGCGGCGGCGCGTCGTGCGCTTGCTCGACTTCGGGCTCGCGCACGTCGCCGGCACCGGCGAGGTCGGCAGCATCAGCGGCAGCCCGCATTACATCGCACCCGAGCGCGCGCAAGGTGGCCCGGCGACGGCGTTGACCGACGTCTACGCGCTCGGCGTGTTGGGCTTCGTGCTGCTGACGCACACGATGCCGTTCGACGGCCACGTCATGGAGATCTTGGCCGCGCACGTCCAGCAACAGGCGCCGACGCTGTCGTCGCGTCGCGGCGGCGAAGTACTCGACGACGCCGTCGAAGGCCTGATCGCGCGGGCGATGGCGAAAGATCCGGCGGCGCGGCATCCGAGCGCGAGCGCGTTTCGCTACGAGCTCAACAACGTGATGGACATGCTCGATCTCGGTCGCAGGCAGCGCAAGAGCCAGCCGATCCTCAAGCCGCCGCCGGCGGAGGATCCGAACGCGACCATGCTGGTCAAGCTGTTCGAGGAGTCGCCGTACGCGCAGGCGCTGGTCGCGCTCGACGGCACGGTCGCGATCGCGAACCAGGCGTTCGCGCGGCTGGTCGGCGATCACGAGGTCGCCGGTCGCAGCCTCGCAGAGACCACGCTCGCGCGCGATCTCCCGGCCGTGCTGGAGGCGATTCGCGCCGCGGCGACCGAAACCTGGCCGACCGAGCATCGCGCGCGCATTTCGTCGTCGATGGAGCTGGTCGTGTGGGTCGCGCCTGCGCTCGGCAGGCACGCTCACGTGATCGCGCGGATCGCGGAGTCGGAGTAGCGCGTGCGAGGCGTCATCACGCTCATCGCGATCGTCGCGTTCGGGTGCTCGTCGCATGGCTCGCCCGGCGCGGGGTCGGCTGCCGTGATCGGCAGCGCGGCCGGCAGCGCGATCGCCGTTATTCCGGCGGACGCCGCGCCGATCGACGCCGCCGTCCAGCTCGGTCAGACCTGCAACGTGTCGCCGCCGGGCGTGCACTGCACGCTCGCGCCGTCCGGCGGCGCGTGGCGTCGGTCGTCGTGCTGGCGCGCGATCGTCGCGATCGAGGATCACGTCGCCGCGACGGTGCGGTTCGCGACGACGCAACAGGCATGCACCGGCGAGCTCGCGGCAGGCAGCCACGACGACGTCGCGCTCGCGCTGAAGGACGACCTCGGCAGCGCCTGCGCGCACGACGGCGCGTGCGAGATCGAGCTCGTCGATGCGGGGTCGGCCGCGGCGGAGACCACGACGTGGCGCGCGTTCTTGTTGGACCAGCTCACGCGCGAACGCAGCGAGCGCGAAGATCACGAGCCCGCGACGTTCGATCCCGACGCGCTGCTCAAGAAGCTGGCCGAGGTGACGGCGAGCGACGATTGGCAGCGCCCGCACGACGAGGTGACGCGAGAGGTCTATTCGGCCGGCGCGATGGCGTTGCCGCAGAACCCCGTGTACACGAAAGGCCAGCTGCGCTGCGCGCTGGCAGCGTCGACGGCGGCCGACTTCCGGAGCTGCTTCGAGCAGGACTTACCGATCGATGCGGGGGTTGTCGATCTGCAAGACGCCGGCTCGGATTGAGCATCGCGCTTGACCGCGATCGAGCGTGCTGCGCCGTGGTAAACAGGGCGCGTCATGATCGCTCGCTACAGCCGTCCAGAGCTCGCCGCGCTGTGGGACGACCGGTTCCGGTTCGAGCTCTGGCTCGAGATCGAGCTGTCCGTGTGCGAGGCGATGGAGCAGGCCGGCACGGTGCCGGCCGGCACCGCCGCGCAGGTGCGCGCCACCGCGTCGGGCAAGCTCGACGCCGAGCGCATCCTCGCGATCGAGCAGACCACGCGCCACGACGTCATCGCATTTCTGACCCACGTCGAAGAGCTCGCCGGCGAGCCCGCGCGCTGGCTGCACCTCGGGATGACCAGCTCCGACGTGCTCGACACCGCGCTCGCGATCCAGACCGGCCGCGCGCTCGACAAGATCATCAACGGCACGATGGGCCTCGCCGCCGCGCTCGCGACGCGCGCTCGCGAGCACGCGACCACGCCGACGATCGGTCGCTCGCACGGGATTCACGCCGAGCCGATCACCGCGGGCCTCGTGTTCGCTCGCTGGAACGCCGAGGTCGTGCGCGCGTCGAGCCGGCTCGTGCGCGCGCGTCACGCGATCGCGGTCGGCAAGATCGCCGGCGCGGTCGGCGTCTACGGCAACCTGGATCCCGAGATCGAGGCGCGCGCGTTGCGCAGGCTCGGGCTCGAGCCCGAAACCGTCGCGACGCAGATCGTCGCGCGCGATCGCCACGCCGAGGTGCTCACCGCGATCGCCCTTTTGGGGACCGCGATCGAGCAGATCGCGCTCGGCGTGCGGCACTGGCAGCGCACCGAGGTCGGCGAGGCCGAAGAAGGTTTCGGCGTCGGCCAAAAGGGCTCTTCGGCGATGCCGCACAAGAAGAACCCGATCCTGAGCGAGAACCTGACCGGGCTCGCGCGCCTGTTACGCAGCTACGCGCAAGCCGGCATGGAAGACGTCGCGCTGTGGCACGAGCGCGACATCTCGCACTCGAGCGTCGAGCGCGTCGCGATGCCCGACGCGACGATCCTCGCCGACTTCATGGTCGCGCGCGCGACCGGGCTCGTGCACGGCCTCGTCGTTCACACCGCGCGGATGCGCGCGAACCTCGAGCGTTTCGGCGGCCTCTACTTCAGCGAGGCCGTGCTGCTCGCGCTGATCAAGACCGGCTTGCCGCGCCAGAAGGCGTACGAGATGGTCCAGCGCTCGGCGCTCGCGGCGATCAACGAAGCCGCCGCCGAAGGGCTCACCGGCGCGAAGCCGGGCCGATTCCGCGAGCTGCTCGGCAAGGATGCCGACGTCGCGTCGCGCTTGGATGCCAAAGCGCTCGACGCCTGCTTCGATCTCGACCATCACCTGCGGCACGCGCCGGCGATCTTGGACCGCGCGCTGGGAGCGAACCGATGATCAGCGACGACGTTCTCGCAGCGCAGCTCGCACAGACGCTCGATGGTACGCCGTGGCATGCGATCGGCGGCCGCACGTTGCCGCGCTACGACGGCAAGGTCCGCGACTGCTTCATCGACAAGGAGCGCGGCGAGCGCGTGATCGTCGTGACCGATCGCTTGAGCGCGTTCGACGCGGTCGTCGGAAGCATCCCGTTCAAGGGCCAGGTGTTGAACCAGCTCGCGACGTTCTGGTTCGAGCACACCAAGCACATCGCGCCGAACCACATGCTGCGCGTGCCCGATCCGAACGTGATGATCGCGCGCGAGTGCGAGCCGCTGCCGGTCGAGCTCGTGATGCGCGCGTACCTGACCGGCGTGACGTCGACGTCGATCTGGAAAGCCTACGAGCAAGGCGCGCGGTCGTTTTGCGGGCACGCGTTGCCGGCCGGCATGCGCAAGAACGAGCCGCTGCCCGCGCCGATCCTGACGCCGTCGACGAAGGCCGCCAAAGGCGATCACGACGTCTCGGTGAGCAAAGCCGAATTGCTCGCGATGGGCCGGAGCACGCCCGCGCACTTCGAGACCGCCGCGACCATCGCCGAGGCGCTGTTCGCCGCAGGGCAAGCGCACGCGGCGAAGCAGGGCCTGATCTTGGCCGATACGAAGTACGAGATGGGGCTCGATCCGTCGGGCGCGATCGTCGTGATCGACGAGATCCACACGCCGGATTCGTCGCGCTACTGGTACGCGGCGGACTATCAAGAGCGCCTCGCGCGCGGCGAAGAACCGCGCAGCCTCGACAAAGAGTTCGTGCGGCGCTGGCTCGCCGGTGAAGCCAAGTGGTCGGGCGACGGTCCACCGCCGGTGATGCCGGCCGAGATTCGCTGCGAAGCCGCGCGGCGCTACATCACTAGCTTCGAGCTCGTGACCGGCACGGCGTTCGCCGCCGATCCGCGACCTCCGCTGCCGCGCATCGCCGCGGCGCTGGGTGCTGCGTGATCATCTTACCCGGCCGGTCGGCGCTGAGCGCGGCCCGCCGGGCGAGCGCGCTGGCCAAGGCGCGCGGCGCATGCAGCGGCGTCACCGCGATCGATGCGCGCTGGGTCCACGTCGTCGCGACCGAGCGCGAGCTGACCGAAGCCGAGCTCGCGCAGCTGACGCAGATGTTGACGTACGGCCCGGTCGCGGCGCCGGCCGATCCGATGCGCAACGCGCAGACGCTCGAGTCCGACGCGTTCTACATCACGCCGCGGATCGGCACGACGTCGCCGTGGTCGTCGAAGGCGACCGACATCGCGCACGTCTGCGGACTCGCGGCGATCACGCGGATCGAGCGCGCGACCGAGTACGTCGTCAGCGGCCACGCGATCGACGGCATGTCGATCGGCGCCGCGCTGTGCGATCGCATGACCGAGAGCGTGATCGCGCGCGAAGCCGAGCTCGCGTCGCTGATCGCACCGCCGGGTGCAGCGCGACCGCTCGGCCGTGTCGCGCTCGCGAACCTCGCCGATGCGTCGCGGAGCTTGGGCTTGGCGCTCGCGCCCGACGAGATCGAGTACCTGATCGCGCGCTACACCGAGCTGCGTCGCGATCCGACCGACGTCGAGCTGATGATGTTCGCGCAGGCGAACAGCGAGCATTGCCGCCACAAGATCTTCAACGCCGAGTGGACGCTCGCCGGCGAGCGCCAGGATCGCTCGCTGTTCGCGTGGATCAAGACGACGACGGCGAACGCGCCCGACGGCGTGCTCTCGGCCTACAAAGACAACGCGGCCGTGGTCGAAGGCTCGCACGCGAATCGCTTCTTTCCCGACGGCGACGGCGTGTATCGCGTGCACGCCGAGGCATCGCACATCCTCGGCAAGGTCGAGACCCACAATCATCCGACCGCGATCTCGCCGTTTCCCGGCGCGGCGACCGGCTCGGGCGGCGAGATCCGCGACGAAGGTGCGACGGGCCGCGGCGCAAAGCCGAAGGCGGGCCTCGTCGGCTTCACGGTGTCGGATCTGCGCATTCCCGGCGCGATGGAGCCGTGGGAACCGCCCGCCGACGAATGGGTCGGCTCGCCCGCGCGCATCGCGACCGCGCTCGACATCATGATCGAAGCGCCGCTCGGCGCCGCCGCGTTCAACAACGAGTTCGGTCGCCCGGCGATCCTCGGCTACTTCCGCACGTACGAGCTGCCGGAATTGGCGCCGCCCGACGCCGTCGTGCGCGGCTATCACAAGCCCGTGATGCTCGCCGGCGGGATCGGCGCGATCCGGCCGAGCGACGTCGTGAAGGCACCGGTTCCGGCGGGCGCGGCGCTCGTCGTGCTCGGCGGCCCCGCGTTCTTGATCGGCTTGGGCGGCGGCGCGGCGTCGTCGGTCGCGCAAGGCACGTCGCACGAGTCGCTCGACTTCGCGAGCGTGCAGCGCGACAACGCCGAGATCGAGCGGCGCTGCCAAGAGGTGATCGATCGCTGCTGGGCGCAGGGCAGCGCGAACCCGATCTTGTCGATCCACGACGTCGGCGCCGGTGGCTTGTCGAACGCGATGCCGGAGCTCGTCCACGATGCCGGCTTGGGCGCGAGCCTCGAGCTGCGCGCGATTCCAACCGGCGAGCCCGATCTGTCGCCGCTCGAATTGTGGTGCAACGAAGCGCAAGAGCGCTACGTGATCGCGATCGCGATCGATCGGCTCGATGACTTCGCGGCGCTGTGCACGCGCGAGCGCGCGCCGTGGGCTCGGCTCGGAACGGCGACCGCCGACGGTCATCTGCTCCTCGCCGATGCGCAGACCAAGCCGGTCGACATTCCGCTCGAGCTCGTCTTGGGCAAGCCGCCGCGCATGCATCGCAAGGCCGAGCCCGACGAGCCGCCGCGGTTTCCGCTCGCGCTGCAAGGCGCCGCGATCTCCGACGCGCTCGGCCGCGTGCTGCGACTGCCGACGGTCGCCGACAAATCGTTCCTGGTCACGATCGGCGATCGCACGGTCGGCGGGTTGTGCAGCCGCGATTCGATGGTGGGGCCCTACCAGGTTCCCGTCGCCGACTGTGCGATCACGCTCGCCGACTTCGACGGCTACGCCGGCGAGGTGATGGCGATCGGCGAACGCCCGCCGGTCGCGCTGCTCGATGCGGCCGCCGCGTCGCGGCTCGCGATCGCAGAAGCGATCACGAACCTCGCGGCCGCGCCGATCGGCCCGTTGCCGCGCGTGAAGCTGTCGTGCAACTGGATGGCGGCGGCCGGTCACCCCGGCGAGGACGCGCGGCTCTACGCCGCGGTGCGCGCCGCTGCCGAGTGCGCGGTCGCGCTCGGCGTCGCGATTCCCGTCGGTAAAGATTCGATGTCGATGCGGACGCAGTGGGACGATCGCGCGGTCGTCTCGCCGGTCACGCTCGTCGTCACCGCGTTCGGCCCGTGCAACGACGCGCGCATCGCCGTGACTCCAGAATTGCGCGGCGACGGGCGCGAGCTACTCGTCGTCGATCTCGGCGGCGGCAAGTGCCGGCTCGGCGGCAGCGCGCTCGCGCAGGTCTACGGCCAGCTCGGCGACGTGCCCGCCGATCTCGACGATCCGAAGCGGTTGCTCGGCTTCTACGACGCGATCCAGCTACTCGTCGCGCAGCGCAAGCTCGCCGCGTATCACGACCGATCCGACGGCGGCACGATCGCGACGTTGCTCGAGATGGCATTCTGCGCCGGGCTCGGTCTCGACATCGACCTCAGCGAGCTCCATGCCGATCCGTTCCGCGCGCTGTTCAGCGAAGAGCTCGGCGCGGTGATCGAAGTCGCGACCGCCGACGTCGCGCACGTCCGCGCCGCGCTCGAAGCGACGGGCTGCATCGTCCACGCGATCGGCCATGCGATCTCGGGCAACGCGATTCGCATCGAGCACGCCGGCGTGCTGATCGTCGATCAGCCGCGCGAGGCGCTGCGCGAGCACTGGTCGGCGGTCACCGGCGAGATCGCGCGTCGCCGCGACGATCCGAGCTGCGCGACCGACGAAGCGCGCGCGCGCACGTCGGTCAATCCGCCGCGGCTGACCGCGCACGTGACGTTCGATCCCGACGACGACATCGCCGCGCCGTTCGTCGCACGCGGTGCACGGCCGCGTGTCGCGATCCTGCGCGAGCAGGGCGTCAACGGCCAGGTCGAGATGGCCGCGGCGTTCACGCGCGCCGGCTTCGAGGCGATCGACGTGCACATGACCGACCTCGCGAGCGGACGCGCGAACCTCGCCGACATGCACGGCGCGGTCGCGTGCGGCGGCTTCTCGTTCGGCGACGTGCTCGGCGCCGGCCGCGGCTGGGCCGCGACGTTCCGCTACAACGCGCGCGCGCGCGACGCGATGCAAGCGCTCGTCGATCGCAGCGGCACGTTCGTGCTCGGCGTGTGCAACGGCTGTCAGATGATCGCGGATCTCGCGCCCGAGCTCGTGCCGGCCACGCGCGCATCGTGGCCGCGGTTCGTGCAAAACAAGAGCGAGCGGTTCGAGGCGCGCGTCGTGATGCTCGCGATCGAGACCAGCCCGTCGCTGTTCTTCGGGGGCATGGCCGGCTCGTGGCTGCCGATCGCGACGGCACACGGCGAGGGCAGGGCCGAGCTCGAGGTCGGCAAGCTCGCCGCGCTCGAGAGCGGCCGGCTCGTCGCCGCGCGGTTCTGCGACCCGCACGGTCGCGCGACCGAGGTGTATCCGCAAAATCCGAACGGCTCGCCGCGCGGCATCGCGGCGGTGACGTCGCCCGACGGTCGCATCACGGCGATCATGCCGCACCCCGAGCGCGTGTTTCGTAGCGTGCAGCTGTCGTGGCACCCGCGCGAGTGGGGCGAAGCGAGCCCGTGGTTGCGGATGTTCCGCAACGCGCGGGCGTGGCTGGGCTGATTCAGCCGCCGCTGCCGTACGCCGTCGCGCTTTGAAACGCCGACGGGTCCGACGTTTCCACCGTGAACGACGGCTGATACGCGCTCGTCGTCCAGAAGCTCCACACGGACTCCCAGCCGGGCGCGACGTCGTCGAAGCCGATCGACGTTGCGCCGGTCGCGGTGAGCCACGCCGGTGAGATCGATACCGATGCCGTCATCCCTGTCGAGGGGCCGGTGCCGGCGAGCTCGAATTGATAGCGCTGGCTCGACGCCGGCAGCGACGTCCAGCTCGCCGAGCCGGCCGCAAACGCGATGCCGTCGAGCCGCGGCAGCAGCGCGAACGTCGTGATCGTCGGATCCTCGGTCTGAAATTCGCGATCGTTCGTCGCGTCGTAGGCGTCGATCGCGAACAGCTGCGTATCGGTGCTCGCGATCAACGACGCCGGTGGCGTCACGAGCGACGTCGCGCTCGTACCGTTCGAGATCGTCGCGAAGCCGTACTGCGTCGACAGCGCGACTTGCGAGAACACGGCGTCGTCGGAGCCGAGCCCGGTGATCGCGATCGGCTCGCTCGCGAGCGCGGTGCCGTCGGTCGCGAGATCGATCGTCGCGATCGATTGCGTCGCGGCGCTGCCGATCGCGATGCCGCGCCGGATCAACATCACGCCGGAGCCGATCGCGAACAGATCCTGCGTCGTGCTCGGCGGCACCGGCAGTGCGAACGACCACGGCGCGGCCGATCCGCTCGCGATCTCGAACATCGTCACGATGCCGGGTTGGTTCATCGCGCCGTCGACGGTGATCGTCGGCGTCGCCGAGCCGAGCGTGTCGTCGTTGTAGCAGGAGAAGTAGTTCGCGCCGTCGCTCGCCATCGCATCGACCTCGACTTCGTCGAGCGTGCCGTCGGTGCTCGCGCACACGGCGACGAACTTGTAATCGGCGTCGGCGTCGATCGTGTACGTGCCGGTATTCGACGAGACGAGCTGCCACGCGCCGCTGCCGGCGCGATACGCCGCGAGCGTCGGTACGGAGCCGAACGAGATCAGCTCGACGGTCGGCGGGCCCGCGTCGGGCGTCGCATCGACCGGCGCGTCGACCAGCGGGCCGCCGTCGATGATCGTGCCGTGCGCGCCGGGATTGCTCGAGCACGCAGCGACGGCGACGAGCGCGCTCAGCTTCACGATCGCATCGTAGCGCCGAAGCTAGCGGCGGTTGCGACGAATCGCGTGCTTGCTAGCGAGGTCGCGCACGGCCGCGGCGCGATGCCGCTTGCCGGTGAACGCCGGCGATGTCGACGTGCCGATCGCGGTCGAGCTCTGATACGACGTCTGGCCCTCTTGCTCGGCCAAGAAGCTCGGCTGATACGCCTCGGTCTTCCAGAAGCTCCACGCGGGCATCCAGCCCGGCGCCGAGTCGTCGTATGCGAGGCTCGTCGTCGACGTCGCCGCGAGCCAGTCGCTGTACGCGACGACCTGCGCGCTGTGGAAGATCTCCTGCGTTCCGCCGGAGAGCTCGAGCGCGACGTCCTGCCACGCCGAGTCGAGCGACGTCCAGCTGGCGCCGCCGGTCGCGAACGTGATGCCGGTGAGGTTCGCCGGCATCGCGAAGCTGGTCGCCGCACCGGCGTAGGTCTCGTAGACGCGCTCGCTCGTCGCGTCGGCCGTGTCGAGCTCCCAGATCTCGAAGTCTTTGCTGCCGAGCAGTGACGTCGGCGTCGGCGTGATCTTCGTCGGATCCGTGCTCTCGGTGAGCGTCGCGAACTCGTTCGGGGTCGCGAGCTCGTCGATGCCTTCGAACGTGTCGTCCTGGTTCATGTTGGTGACGGCGATCGTCACCGGCGCGAACGCCGCGCCGCCGTTCGTGAGATCGATCGCGCCGGCCGCGTAGCTCGCGCCGCTGCCGATGTCGATGTCGCGCTGGATCAGCATCGCGGCCGAGCCGACGGCGAACAGGTCTTGCAACGCGACTTCACTATCGGGCGGCTCCGCGAGCGTGAACGACCAGTTCGCCGCCGAGCCGGCATCGGTCGCGCTCATCGCGACAAAGCCGGGCTGTTTCATCGTGCCGGTGACCGAGACGACTTGCGCCGAGCCGCCGCTGGAGTCGTCGGAGAAGCAGCCGAACTGCAACATCGTGTCGCTCACCGTCGCGTCGATCTGCGTCTCCGAGATCGTGCCGTCGGTGCTGATGCACGCGGCGACGAAGACGAAGTCGTCGAGCGCGGTGACCGAGTAGGTCTCACCGCCGTTGTTCGCGGTCGGCGTTTGCCACGCACCGCTGCCGGCGCGATACCGCACGAACGTCGGCACCGAGCCGAAGTTCTGCAGCGTGATCGTCTGCGGACCGGCATCTGCCGACGGCCCGCCGCTGCCGTGCTCGGCATCGGTTTGTGGCGCGGCGTCGGTGAGCGTGCCGTGCGGTGACGAGTTGTTCGAGCATGCGGCGCCGAGCGCGAGGCCGAGAACGATCGCAGTACGTGTCGTGCCTGTCATTGCGCGATGAAATAACGCGAACGCGCGCGCACGCGCTATGAAGATCTCGATCGTGCAAGAACGTGCACGATCTTGCCTAGAGCAGCGGCACGGCAGCGGCGAGCATCGCAGCGACGAGCATCGCGACGCGCAGCTGGCGACACGCGCGCGACGTTCGCGTGATCCCGGTCAACAACACGAGGGCCGCGACCGCGCGGCGATGCGCGAGCAACCCGGGCACGACGAGCAAGAGTCCGACAAACGCGCAGCCGCGCGTCGGCCACAGCGCGAGCGATCCGCTGAGCGCGTGCATCGCGAGCGTCGGCGCGAGCAACAGCTCCGCGATCGCGACGAGGCCGATCGCCCAGCGCTGGCCGGCGAGCATCGCGGTCGCTGCCACCGCGAGCGACGCGGCGACCTCGGGACCGTGCCAGCTCGATTGCGCGAGCGGCAGCGCGAGCATCGCAGCGATCAGCGCGGTCGACGCGACCCAGAGATCTTCGCGGCGCCGACGTGAGCGGGATTCCGCGTGCCTCGCGAACGCTTGCGCCACCACCATACAAATGTATTCGACCGCGGACATTTGTCGATAAGTGTAATCAACTCATGACAAGTGTATCCGCGTAAGATCCCGAAACGAGTCGGGAAATTAGTCGGCGATGCTGCGGAGCTTCTTGAGCAGCTCGCGCGCTTCGTCACAGTGCGAGGCGGCATCCTTCATCGACTGGCGGATCAGCTCGAAGCTCGCGCGCGGGATGTTGTGCGCGTACTGCTCGAACTCGCCCTCGGCGGCCATCACTTCGATCCGCAGGCTCGACAGCAGATCGTTGAGCGACGCCGAGGTCTCCGACGTCAGCGCGGCGATCTCGAGCGCGCGTTTTACTTTCGCGCTGCCGCTCTCGAGCGCGAGCTCGCGATCGGCCTTCTCGAGCCGATTCTTCAAGTTGTCGCGCTCGATCTCCATCATCGAAAGATCGTTCTCGAGATCTTCCATGCGCCGCGCGGTCTCGGCGTTGAACTTTTGTGCGCGATAGACGCGCAGCTCGGTCTGCAGCTGCTCGACGCGACGGCGCAGCACGCGGATCTCGGCGTCCGATTCCGGTGCCGCGATCCCGAGCGCGGCCATACCGCCTTGCGGCGCAGGTCCGCCCGGCGGTCGCTCGCCCGGCGGCGGTGGATTCACCGAGTTGACGTGGCCCGTCGGTCCGCTCGCCGGAACCGCGCCCATGCCGGGGTGCTGCATCATCGGATTGCCGGGCGCCGCGCTGCCGCCGACCGTGGCGCCGACCTGGCCGACGTCGACGTAGCGCAACCACAAGCTGCCGCAGCGCACGGCGTCGCCGTGCTTGAACATGTGCTGCTGGACGCGCTGCTCTTGGAAGTAGACGCCGTTCGCCGACTGCAGATCCTCGAGGACGTAGCCGCCGCCGCTCCAGAAGATGCGCGAGTGATGTCGCGACACCATCGCGTCGTCGGTGCGGATGGCGCAATCCATCGCTCGACCTACTCGGATTTCGGCCGAGGTCAGGTCGAGCGAACCCTCGATGCCCTGCGCATCGCGCCAGAGAAGCCGTGGCACGCACCGAAAAAGGTACGGCAAACCCGCGGAATCTACAAGTTTGCTACTCGTTATCAGAAGCGCGTGCTACTGCGATCCCCATGTGCGGCGTCTTCGGCATCCACGGCCACGACGAAGCGGCCAACATCGCGTACCTGGGCATGCATGCCCTCCAGCACCGCGGCCAGGAGTCGGCCGGGCTGGTTTCGCTCGAGGTCGCGGACGGTAAATTGCGCCGCCACGTCGCGATGGGGCTGGTCTCCGACACGTTCAACCGCGACAGTCTGGCCAAGCTCCCGGGCACGATCGCGATCGGCCACGTCCGCTACTCGACCGCCGGCAGCTCCGAGCTGCGCAACGCCCAGCCGTTCATGTTCGAGTACGCCGGCGGCCAGGTCTCGATCGGCCATAACGGCAACCTCGTCAACGCCGCCGAGCTGCGGACCGAGCTCGAAGCATCCGGATCGATCTTCCAGACCTCGAGCGACACCGAGGTCATCGTCCACTTGATGGCAAAGGCGAAGGCGCCGGACATCGTCGGCAAGCTCGTCGAGGCACTGCGTCGCGTGCGCGGCGCGTACTCGCTCGTGCTGCTGACGAACGACGGCAAGCTGATCGGCGCGCGCGATCCGAACGGATTTCGCCCGCTGGTGCTCGGCCGGCTCAAGGACTCGTACGTGTTGTCGTCGGAGACGTGCTCGTTCGACCTGATCGAGGCCGATCTGCTGCGCGAGCTCGAGCCCGGCGAGCTCGTCGTGATCGAAAAGGGCGGCATGACCTCGCAGCGCCTGCCGATGGACGCGGCGCAGCCGAAGTTCTGCGTGTTCGAGCACGTCTATTTCGCGCGGCCCGATTCGCTGGTGAACGGCAAGAGCGTCTATCGCGCGCGCGAAAAGATGGGCCGCCGGCTCGCGCACGAAGCGCCCGGCGACGGCGACGTCGTGATCCCGGTGCCCGATTCGGGCGTGCCCGCCGCGATCGGCTACTCGAAGGAGTCCGGCATCCCGTTCGAGATGGG
>DASXEF010001030.1:0-1861 GCA_036490255.1 Kofleriaceae bacterium | reverse complement strand
CGGTCATGCGGCTGCGTGCGCGAGAAGCCGCCTCGACGGTGATCCTCGAAGCCGCCGAAGAAGTCGCCTCGCAGCGCGGCCTCGAGGCGACTTCGACCGCCGCGATCGCGGCGCGCGCCGGCGTCGCTGTCGGCACGCTCTACAACTACTTCCCGGATCGCGACTCGCTGATCGCCGCGCTGTTCAAGGTGCGCCGCGACGAGCTCGTCCCGCGCATCGCAACGGCGGCGACCGATTCGAAGCACTTGCCGTTCGAGCAGCGTCTGCGCACTTACATCGCCAGCGTCGCCCGAACGTTCGACGCGTTCCGGCCGTTTTGCCGGATCGCGATCTCGAGCGAGCCGAAGCCGCGGATCAAATCGCCGATCTTGCAAACCGTCACCGACGAGCTCGCCGAAATTCTTCGTCTCACGATGCGTAGCCGAGCCGAGGAGTACGCGCTCATGATCTTCGGATCGTTCAAGGCGCTCATGCAGTTTCACTTCGAGCGCGATGAAGCGGTCGAACCGTCGAGTGGATTGATCGTGGATACGTTCTTGCAAGGCATGGCGGCGCGATGAGCGCGATTGCTGCACCGTTTGCTCCCACGCAGCCCGTCAATAAGTGGCTGGTCGCGGTCTCGATCGCGTTCGGATCGCTGATGGCAACGATCGATTCGTCGATCGTGAACGTCGCCTTGCCGAACATCCGCGGCGAGCTCGGCGCGAGTATCCAAGAGATCACGTGGATCTCCACCGCGTACATGATCGCGATGGTCCTCGTCATGCCGCTGACGGGATTTCTCGGCGGCTTCTTCGGCCAGAAGCGCGTCTATCTCGCGTCGATGGTGCTGTTCGTGGTCGGCTCCGCGCTGTGCGGTACCGCGCGCACGCTGCCGGCGCTCGTGTTCTATCGGATCCTGCAGGGCTTCGGCGGCGGCGCGCTGCAGCCGACACAGCAGGCGATCTTGCGCCAGACGTTCCCGCCCGAGGAGCAAGGCATCGCGATGGCGATGTTCTCGATGGTGATCATGATCGGTCCGGCGGTAGGGCCGGTGCTCGGCGGCTTCATCACCGACAACTACGCGTGGCCGTGGATTTTCTACATCAATCTGCCGGTCGGCATCGTCGGCATCATGATGACGATGCAGAACGTCCACGAGCCCGACGACGTTCGCATCGCCAACCGCGCGCGCGCCGAAACCGCGCGCAAGAACCTCGACATCGTCGGCATCATCTTGATGGTCATCGGCGTCGGCGCGCTGCAGTACATGTTCGAAGAGGGCCCGCAGGACGACTGGTTCTCTTCGATGGAGATCCGCATCGCCGGGTTCTTGGCGGCGGTCGGCATCCTCGGCTTCATCATTCGCGAGCTCACCGCGACTGCGCCGGTCGTAAATCTGAGGATGTTCAAAGACTCGACGTTCGCATCGGCGACCGTGATCGCCATGATCATGTTCGCGATGTTGATGGGCAGCATGTTCCTGTTGCCCGTGTTCGCCCAGGAGTCGCTGCATTACACCGCGACGCTCTCGGGCATCGTGCTGATGCCGCGAACGCTCGCGATGATGGCGATCGCACCGATCGTCGGCAAGCTCTACAACAAGATCCAGCCGGCGTTCATCGTCGGTGCCGGCGTGGTGTTGTTCGCGCTCGGCTCGTATCAGCTGTCCGACATCACGCTCGACACGTCGGCGCGCGAGTTGATCTTGCCGCTCGTCATCACCGGCTTCGGCTTCGCGTGCTTGTTCGTGCCGCTCACCACCGCGGCGCTCAGCAGGACGCCGCGCCATCTGATGGCCGATGCCGCAGGTCTCAACTCGTTCTTGCGCCAGATCGGCGGCTCGATCGGCCTGACGATCTTCGCGACGATGTTCACCAAT
>DASXEF010001016.1:0-3658 GCA_036490255.1 Kofleriaceae bacterium | reverse complement strand
CCGACGTAGTCGGGTTGGCCGTCGTCGTCGACGTTGAGCACGTAGCTCTGGCCGTTCGCGCCGGTGATGATGCCGAAGTAGCCGATCATCGTCGTCGGCGCCGGCTGATTGCCGGTGGCGGACGGGATCTGGAAGATGTCGATGCCCATCGGCGGCGTGATCGCGGCGGTGCCGCCGCTGAGCGTCGTGACCGGTGTGGTCGTCGCCGACGTCGAGGTCGTCTGCGTGTCGATCGCCGGCAGGCGGTTGACCAGCACGATGCCGGGACCGATCGCGCCGGCGCGGCGCGGCGGCGTGGTCGCGCCGCCGACCGGCATGCACGACATGAACGAAACATTCGAGTTGCTCCGCAGATAGCGCGGGTCGACCTGCTCGTCGCACTCGGTGTACGGCGGGTTGAGGATGTTCGCGACGCGGACCGACGCGTCGTTCGCGATCGCGTAGACGAACTGCATGTTGCCGCCGGGCGGTGACATGCCGTCGTTGAGCATGCGCTGGTCGCCGCCCATGCCGATCGACGGGCTGAGCTTGACCTGGTTGATGCCGAGCGTGCCGGTCAGGTCTTGCAACACGACGTTGAAGAACGGCGTGGTCGGCAGATAGTTCACATCGAGATCGAAGACCGGGACGATGTTCGAGTTCTCCGAGCCGATCACGAGCACCTTGCGAGAGCCGTTCGGATCGAGCTGGAGGTCGAGCGAGGTCGGGCGCGGGCCCGGCGTCGTCTGACCGCCGCCCGAGCATTCGTCGGGGCACGTCACGTCCGCGACGTCCGAGCCGACGAGGAGGTTCGCCGTGCCCGTGGCGTCGAGCGAGATCGCGGTCACGACGGTTCCGGTCGACAGATCGACACCGGCGACGAGGTGGCAGCTCGGATAGGCGATGTAGGCCAAGCCGGTCGGCGTCGCGGCGCAGGCCTGGCCGATCGTGCCGCCGGGCGGCTGCGCGACGATCGCGGCGGGCTTCGCACGCAGCGGGATGCCGTTCGCGTTGGTGACCGGCATGCTGGTGATGCGCACCGGCTGATTATTCGCCAGCGCGGTCTGCGGATCGGACTGGTAATTGAGCGCGCGCGTGATGTCGAGCGCCGACAGATCGCACGAGCCCGCGTTCGCGGTGACCTCGAAGCAACCTGCGTTGTCGGTGATGAGGCCGATCGGCTGCACGCCCATCGTGAAGCCGCTCTTGCCGGGCGTCAGCGGATCGGCGTCGAGCACCGTGACGTCGTCGACGCCGGAGAAGCCGGTCGCCGGCTTGGTGTCGAACGTCGCGATGCCGACCGTGCCGGGCACGGATTGCAGGACGAACGCGTACCACGCGCTGGCGCCGACGTCGGACTCGGGCAAGCCGTTCGCGGAGCCGAGGTTCTCCTGGCCGGCCGGCACCGGCGTGATGCCGCCGCTGCCCGCGGGCTCCGACCGAATGTTGCACGCCTCGATCGGCTCGGCCGACGAGCCGACGGCCTGCGTCAGATCGGCGGCGCTGCCGCCGGTGAAGCGCATCGAGCCGTAGCACGCGAACGTGATGTCGATCGGTCGGTTGAAGTTCAGCACCGTCGGCGCGACTTCGTCGGTGTCGTCGCAACCGACGACGGCCAACGCGACCATGAAGCTGATGAAAAGAAGGCGGCGCATGATTCAGAACGTGAAGATCGGGCTCGACGACGTGGTCGGCGCGACCGGCGGCTTGAGGGTGCCGATGCGTAGCACGACGCGATCGCGGGTTGGCGAGCCGGGCGCGATGTCGATCACCGAGACCGTGTCGTCGAGGAAGTTGGTGACGTAGATCTTCTTGCGCGAGATCGACGCCGCGACCGCGTACGGGCCGCTGCCGGTGACGATCTGATCGATGAGCGTGCCGCCGCCGTTCGGATCGAGCACGTCGATCACGCCGTCCTCGAAGCAGGTCACGTAGATGCGATCGCCGTCGCCGCTGTCGACGTCTTGCAAGAGGTTTGCTTCGCGGCACAAGTCGGTCGCACCGATCGCGACGTTCGCCGGCGTGCCCTGGTCGTCGAGCGCGGTGTTGAAGATCTGCAGCGACGGTGGGTCGCGGTTGATCAGGTACATCCGCGAGCTATCCGGCGAGAACGAGATGCCGCGCGTGTCTTCCGATTCGCCGGCCTGGTCGCCGACCGCGTCCAAGAAGAAGTACTGACCCGGGATCAAGAACGGATTCGAGTCGTCGACCGGATGACCGACGGTGTACGTCTGGATCCGATCTTCGCTGCTCGCGCCGACGTAGACGATGTCGCCGGTCGACGTGGTGCGGCCGCCGACGCCCGCCGCGCCGATGAGGCCGGTGTTCGGATTGGGGTTGAACAGCGCCTGCGACAAGTCCGCGGCGACCGCCTTGCCGCCGATCGGCGAGCTGACCAGCGTGACGTCGCCGCTCGTGAAGTGCGAGACCACCGCGAACTGGCCCGACGACGACGCCCACGCGAAGAACGGCTCGTCGGGCAACAGGCCGATGTACTGGTTGTTATCGAGGTACGCGATGCGATGATCGTCGTCGCACAGCTCGAACGGCTTGTCGTCCGAGTTGCAATTCAGCGCCGTGCCGCTCCAGTCGACCCACGTGATCGACGGATCGCCACGCGTCGGGATGATGAGCCGGAACGTGCCGTTCTCGGTGTCCTGCACCGCGATGTCGGTCGCGAAGTCGCCGATGCGTGCCGCGGCGTCGGAGACCATGAACTGCGTCTCGTCGCAGATCAGCGACAGCGCGTTCGTCGGATCCGGGAAGCAGCACTGGGTCTGGCCGGTCGCGTTCGTGGTCGAGCAGTCGTTGTTCGGCGGGTCCGCGGGGATCATGCCGCTCGCCGTCCAGTTCCCGGCGATCGTGTCGACGACGTTCAAGTCGACGACCGAGACCGTGCCGGAGTCGTAGCGAAGATCCGAGTTGCCGTTGGTCACGAACAACACGGAGTCGTCGGGCGCGACCGCGGCAGCGGTTGGATAGAAAAACTGCGTGTCCGGCGGCTCGACAGCGCTCGCCGACGCGGTGCACGCCGCGATCGGCGCCAATAACCAAACGTACGAAGTCCGCAAGATGACCGGTACCTTGGACGGGCCCGGCCGACAAACCGTTGCCCGCGATGTGGCTCGCGAGATCCTCGTCACGATCGACCTCCACTGGCCAGGGCTGCTTTCGCCGCGGCAACCCGCGCGATCGGCACGCGAAACGGCGAGCACGACACGTAGTCGAAGCCGGCGTTGTGGCAGAACTCCACGGAGCTCGGCTCGCCGCCATGCTCGCCGCAAATTCCGACCTTTAGCTTCGGTTTGGTCGTGCGACCACCGCGAACGCCGAGCTGGATCAGGGCACCGACGCCATCTTGGTCGAGCACCGCGAACGGATCGTTGGGCAGGACGCCCTGATCGATGTAGCTCGGCAAGAACCGGCCGGCATCGTCGCGCGACAGCCCGAACGTGGTCTGGGTGAGGTCGTTCGTCCCGAACGAGAAAAAGTCAGCGTGCTCGGCGATGCGATCGGCCACGACGCACGCGCGCGGCAGCTCGATCATCGTGCCGATCGTATAGCCGATCCCCGGCGCGGCGGCCTCGAACGCCTTGGCGACGAGCTCGCGCAGCCGGCGCAGCTCTTCGGGCACCATCACGAGCGGGATCATGATCTCGGGCGAGACGTCGATGCCCTC
>DASXEF010000983.1:0-7457 GCA_036490255.1 Kofleriaceae bacterium | reverse complement strand
TTTCGGCGCGGTCGTTGACGTTGCGCGAGACGCGCGCCTGCAAGAGCGCGTTCGACTTGCGCGTCATCTTGCTCATCGCCGCGAGCATGTCGAGCGCGGCGTCGGGTCGCTTGCGGAACAACTGCTGGAGATCTTCGCGATCGACGATGTAGAGCTCGCCGTCGTCGAGCACGCAGGCCGTCGCGGTGCGCGAGCCGCCGTCGAGCAGCGACAGCTCGCCGAAGAACTCGCCGACCTCGGCGACGTGCAACACGATCTTCTGGCCGGCCTTGTCTTTGACGAACAGCTCGACCTGACCGGCGTGGACGATGAACATCTGATCGCCGGGCTCGCCGATGCGAAACAGGCATTCGTTCGCTTTGACCGCGCGCTCTTGCATCGCGGCGGCGAGCACGGTGCGCTCGTCGTCGTCGAGCGTCGAGAACAAGCTGAGGTTCGCCAGGAACCCGGCGTCGACGGCCATCGGGGCCAGAATACACTATTCGTGCGACGGCACGACGGTCGCTTCGGGCGGCTTGGCCTTGCCGCCGAAGTAGCGGTCGCCGAGCACGTAGAACGACGGCACCACGAACAGCGAGAGCAGCGTCGACAAGATCAAGCCGCCGATGATCGCGTCGGCCATCGGCCCGCGCGTTTCGGCGCCTGGTCCGAGGCCGAGCGCCGACGGCACGGCGGCCATCAGCGTCGCGATCGCGGTCATCAAGATCGGTCGCAGGCGGATCGGGCCGGCTTTCTTCATCGCGTCCTCGGCTGAGCAGTGCTCGTGGGAGCGGACCTCGTTCGCGTAGTCGACCAGGATGATCGAGTTCTTCTTGACGATGCCCATGAGCAACAGCAAGCCGATCATCGAGAACACGTTGAGCGTCTTGCCGGTGATCCACAGCGTCAACATCGCGCCGGCGAGCGACAGCGGCAGGATCGTGAGCACCGTCATCGGATGCAGCAGCGAGTTGAACTGCGATGCGAGCACCATGTACGCGAACACGATGCCGATGATCAGCGCGAAGCCGAGGCTCTTCATCGCGTCGCCGAACTGCGAGCTCTGACCGGCGAGCACGATCGCGAAGCCGGGTGGCACCTCTTTCATGAGGTTCGCGTTGACGTAGTCGAGCACCTCGCTCTGCGAGTGGCCGGGCGCGATGTTGCCGGTGAGATCGATCGCGCGTTGCCGCTGCGCGTGGTTGATCGACTGCAGCTCGGGAATCTCCTTGCTGCTGACGACGGTCGACAGCGGCACGAGGCTCGACGTGCCGTTTTGCGTCGCGCGCACGTAGAGGTTTTGTAGATCCTCGGGCCGCGTGCGCTGCGAGGCGATCAAGCGCATGTCGATGTTCATGCGGCGACCGGCGGTCGAGTACTGGCCGACCTGCTGGCCACCGACGAGAATGCTGATCGAATTGACGATGTCGTTGATCGGCACGCCGACGTCGGCGGCGGCCGCGCGATCGGGTGTGACTGCGAGCTCGGGCGGACCGAGCGTGTAATCGCTATCGAGATCGACGGCGAGCCCGGACGTGCCGAGCTCGGCCTGGAATTTCTGCGACAGCGCGATCAGGCCGTTCCAATCTTGGCCGCGGACCGACAGCTCGAGCGGCTTGCCCTTGCCGGCGCCGAAGCCTTGTTGCGACAGATCGATCACCGCAGCGCGCACGCCGGGGATCTGCGACAGCTCCTTGCGGAAGACGGCTTGCAGCTGTTGCTGCGTCTGCTTGCGCTGCTTCGGATCGACCATCGTCACCGACAGCGTCGCGGTGCCGACGTTGATCGTCGATTGGATCAGCGTCACCTCGGCGTGCTTGTTGAGGATGTCTTCGGCGAGCTTGGTCAGGCGATCGGTCTCGTCGATGTCGGCACCGATCGTCGCGGTGAGCTTGATCTGCAAGCGGCTCTGATCTTGCGACGGCACCATCTCTTGCTTGAGCTGCTTGAACGCGAGCCATGCGACGAGCATGACGGCGACGCCGCCGATCACGACGAGCGTCGGTCGCTTCAACGCCTTTGCGAGCGTGCGCGCGTAGGCGCCGGATACCTTCTCGAACAGCTTGTCACCGACGCGCGCGACGAGGCCTTTGTTGTGCGTGACGTTGAGCATCTGCGCGCAGCGCGCGGGCGCGAGCGTGATCGCCTCGAAGTACGAGATCGCGACGGCGACCGACAGCGTCACGCCGAATTGCAGGAAGTACTTGCCGATCACGCCGCTCATGAACGCGACCGGCAAGAAGATCGCGATCACGGCGATCGTCGCGGCGAGCGCGGCGAACGTGATCTCTTTCGTGCCGTCGCTCGCGGCTTGAATCTTGGATTTGCCCATCTCGGCGTGGCGATAGATGTTCTCCATCACCATGACGGCGTCGTCGACGACGAGGCCGACCGAGAGTGATAAGCCGAGCAACGTGAACGTGTTGAGCGTCCAGTGCAGGAAGAACAACACGGCGACGGTGCCGAGCAGCGACATCGGGATCGCGAACAGCACGTTGAGCGTCGATGACAGCGAGCCCAAGAACAGCCAGCACACGATCGCGGTGAGGATCACGGCGAGCACGAGCTCGATGCCGATCTCGTTGACCGACTCTTTGATGAAGTCCGTCGTGTCGAACAGCACGGACAGCTGCATGCCGGGCGGCAGCGTCTTCTGCAGATCGCCGATCGCGGCGCGCACGCGCGATGCGACCGACACCGCGTTCGAGCCCGGCGCCTTGAGAATTCCCATCGCCTGCGTCGGCTGGCCGTTCGCGCGCGCGCGCGTGGTCTCGTCCTCGAAGCCGTCCTGCACGAGCGCGATGTCGCCGAGCCGCACGATCTCCGAGCCGAGCTTCTTGATCGGGATGTTGCGCAGCGTGTCGAGATCGGCGGCTTCGCCGAGCACGCGGACGTCGATCGCCTTCTGGCCGTTCGTCATCTGACCGCCCGACGACGTCACGTGCTGCGCCGCGAGCGCCGACGTGATGTCGGTGACGGTCGTCTGCGTCGCGATCAGCTTGTCCGCATCGACCCAGATGCGAACCGCGCGATCGATGTAGCCCATCTGCGTGACCTGACCGACGCCGTCGAGCGTGGTCAGCGCGTCTTGCAGCTGATAGCGCGCGACATCCGCGAGCTGCTGGCGCGAGAACGGTCCGGAAACGCCGACGGTCATGATCGGCGTGTCGTCGGGATTGCTCTTCGACACGGTCGGCGACTGGACGTTGAGCGGCAACTGGCGCTGGACCTGCGCGATCTTTGCCTGGACGTCCTGCACCGCGAGATCGATGTCGCGATCGATGTCGAACGTGACGGTGACGCGCGCGCTGCCGGTCTTCGACTGCGAATCGATCTCGATCACGCCGGTGACTTGCGCGAGCACGTCCTCGATCTGATTGACGACGCCGGCTTCGACGTCTTCAGGCGATGCACCGGTCCACGTCACCGAGACGGTGACGACGGGATTGTTGACGTCGGGAAACTGGCTGACGCCGATGCCGGTCGCGCCCGGGATGATGCCGAGCGCGATCATGCCGAACATGATCGTCGCGAACATCATCATCCACGCGAAGACCGGCCGGCGCAGACAGAGGTCGGTGATGTTCATTTGGCGGACCCTGCGGCGACGGGCGTCGCAGATCCGCTCGAGCCCGAGCCGGCGACGGGTAGCGGCGGCAGTGGTGCCGCGTTGTCCGTCGAGTCCGAGCCCTGGCCGGCTTTGAGCGCGGCTTCGAGCGTGGTCTTGCTCTTGACGACCACGGTCGCGCCTTCGGTCAACGGATCCGCGCCGGCGACGACGAGCAGGTCACCGGCGTTCACGCCGCGCGTGATCTCGATGCCGCCTTGCGACGTGTGCATGCCGGTCTCGACGACCTTCTGATGCGCGATGTTGTCCTTGTCGACGATGTAGACGACCTTGCCCTTTTCGGTCGGCGTCACCGCGATCTGCGGCACGACCATGCCGGGCCGCGCCGCGCCGACGGGAATCGAGACCTGCGCGAACGCGCCGGGGCGCAGCCGTTTGCCCGCGATGAATGCGGCTTTGTCCTCGGCCGACGTGGTCGGTGTGAGCTTGGTGAGATTGGACGGCGGAACGACCTCGGCGGTCGCCGCGAACAAGCGCGTGCTCGGATCGGCGGCTTCGCCGAGGAACATCAGCTTGGCCTGGAATGGAAACGGCGTGTCACGCGGCAGGATGAACGTCGCCATCAGCGGCCCGCGCTCCATCGCGCGGCGCAGGCGCGGCGCGTCGGTCTCCGCGACGCTGAAGCGGAGCAGCATCGGCTCGCGCTGGATGATCGTCGCGAGCACGGCGCCGGCCGCCAGATACTGGCCTTGCTGCACCGTGCGCGTCTGCACCGTGCCCTTCGCCGTGGCGAGCACGACGGATTCTTTCAGGTCGAGCTCGGCGACGGCCTGCGCTTCCTTCGACGCATCGACATCGGCCTTCGCGGTATCGACCGCGGTTTGCTTTTGCTCGATCTCTTCGCCGGCGATCACGCCGGGCGACGCCTTTTCAGCTTCGAGCCGGCGGTTGAGCGCGGCTTCGGCCGACTTCTCGGTCGCGACCGCTTTCGCGTACGCCGACTTCGCTTGCTCGAGCGCGATCGCGTAGCGCGCGCGATCGATGGTGACGAGCGGCTGGTCTTTGTTGACCTCGTCGCCCTCCATGAACTTCACTTCGTCGACGGGCCCGCCGACGCGTGCCGTGATCTGGACTTGATACGCGTCGACGCTGCCCGGCGCTTCGACCGAGAACGTCATCGAGCGTTGCTCGAGCGGCGCGACGTCGACTGGATACTCCAGCTTTTGTCGCTTGCCGATCACCGGCGCATCTTTGGCCTTGCCGCAGCTGAGCGACGTTGCGGCGATTGCGAGAATTCCTGCGAGCACGAACGCGCGAGTCATTTGCGATCCTCCAGCGGAGTGAGGCCCATCGCCTGGCGCAGCGCGAGATACGCGTTGGCCACCGCGTATTCGGCCTCGGCGTACGAAACTTCGGCGGTGAAGCGCTGCTCGTTGGCGTCGACGAGCTCGATCGCCTTTGCGAGCCCGTTGTCGTAGAGCTTCGAGGTCTCGACGACGCTCGTGCGCGATGCGTCGACCGCATCTTGCGCGCCCGACAGCGCGTTCTGCGCCGCGGTGAGCTGCACCGCAGCGGTGCGCACGTCGTTCGCGACCGAGCGCACGAGCATCTTCGTCTGCAGATCTTCGATCTCGGCAGCGGCGTCGCGCGACTTGGAGTCGGCTTCGCGCGCGCCGCCGTCCCAGATCGTCCACGATGCCTGCAGCGCGACAAAGCCGTCGAGCCGATCGGTGCCGGGCTGGTTGTTGCTCGTCGTGGTCAGCTCGCCGAGGAAGCCGAGCGACGGCAGGTAGCGCCAGCGCGGCTCGCGCGCGAAGTCGTGTGCGGCGACCGCCGTGGCTTTGCGCGCGACGAGATCGGGGCGGTGCGCGACGGCTTGCGCGACGAGCTCGTCGACGGAGCCGACCGGCTGCTTGCCGGCCGCGAACAACGCATCCGGCGTCGTGAGCTTCTTCGGCGCCGGCGTGTTGACGAGGAAGCCGAGCGCGACGAGCGCCGCGTTGTCGTTGCCCTGGTCGGTCGCGAGCTCGCGCTGGCTGCCGGCGAGGTCGACTTTCGCGCGCGTCACGTCGTTCGAGCTGACGATCGCCGCGTGATACTGCGCGTCGGTCTGCTTGACGTTGTACGTCGCGGTGTCGAGCTCGCGCTGCGCGGCATCGACGACGCGTTGTGCGAGCAGCACGGCGAAGAACGCACGTGCAGTATCGAACGCGAGCAAGCGCTTGTCGTCGACCGTTTGCGCGAGCTGCGCCTCGAGCAGGTGCTTGGCCTGGTCGTAGAGCGGAAACGCCGACGGCGCGAAGATCGGCTGGGTCAACGCGAGGTCGCCGGTCTCGACGTTCTTCGGCTCCTTGTCGACGGGATGCAGCGTCCACGCGCCGTTCGCGGCGAGCACCGGCAAGAACGCGACACGAGCTCTCGCGACCCCGGCGTCGGCTTCGACGACGCTGAGCTCGGTGATGCGCGAGCGTTCGTTCCGTGTCAGCGCGAGCTGGACGGCCTGATCGATAGTGAGCGTGTCGTCGGCGTGCGCGGCCCCCGCGCAAGCGATGACCACGACGATGCTGACCCACACCCGCGTCATGGAGCCGTCATCATATACGATCGCGTGCAATTCGATGCTCGATGCCCCATTAACTCTTCGCTCCGGCCTCGTCCTGAATAACCGTGCAGCCGTCGCCGCGATGACGAACGGCCAGTCGCTCGGCGATGGACGCGCCGGCGATGACGAAATTCACTGGCTCGCGCGACGCGCCGACGGCGGTTTCGGCTGCGTCGCGACGTGCGCCGCGTATGTCTCGCGCGATGGCAAAGCGTGGGACGGCCAGCTCGGCGTCGATTCCGACGACGATCTCGAAGGGCTCGCGCGCTTCGCCGAGCGCGTCCAGCGCGGTGGCTGCGCCGGCATGATCCAGCTGTTTCACGGCGGCGTGCGCGCGACGCAGCGGCTGACCGGCGAGCAGGTCTGGAGCGCGACGACGTTTCACGAGGACGGCAAGGACTTCGAGACGCCACGCGCGGCGACCGAGGCCGACATCGAGCGCGTGATCGGCGATTTCATCGCCGCCGCGGCGCGCGCGCAGAAAGCCGGCTGGACCGGCGTCGAGCTGCACGGCGCGCACGGCTACTTGCTCACGCAATTCATGAGCGCGACGCAAAACACGCGCGGCGATCGCTGGGGCGGCGCCTCGCTCGAACATCGTGCGCGGCTCGTCCGCGAGGTGATGCGCGGCGTGCGCGCGCGCGTCGGGCCGAAGTTCACCGTCGGCGTGCGGCTCTCGTTCGAATCCGGCGGCAACGCGAAGGGCCTCGACTTCGACGAGATCGTGCAGGTCGCGAAGTGGCTGTGCGACGACGGCGCCGACTTCATCCACGCGTCGCTGTTCTACGCCGAGCGCAACACGCGCAAGTATCCCGACCAGCATCCGATCCCGTTGATCCGCGCCGCGCTGCCGAAAGCCGTCGCGCTGTTCGCGGCCGGCAACATCTGGACCGGCGGCGACGCGGCCGCGGCACTCGATCGCGGCGCCGATGTCGTCGCGCTCGCGCGCTGCGCGATCTTCAACCCGGATTGGCCGCGCCATGCGACGACGCCGGGCTGGGAACCGAAGCGACCGCCGGCGACGCCCGACGAGCTCGCGGCGTTAGCGGTCTCGCCGGCGTTCGTGACGTACCTGCGGCACTTCAAGAACCTGGTCGCGTGATCGACGGCGTCGCCGCCGACGCGCGAGCGCGATCGAGACGAGCACGATCGCCGATCCGTCGAAGCCGCCGGCGTCGCAACGCCCGCAGCTCGGCGGCGTGGGCGGTCGAACGGGCGGCTGCGGAGCCTCGACATCGCACATGCCGAGCTCGAGCACCGGCCGAAAGGGCTCGTGAAGCTTCACGAGCAAGCGCGCGCCGATCGGGA
>DASXEF010000930.1:0-7177 GCA_036490255.1 Kofleriaceae bacterium | reverse complement strand
CACGCGCCGCTGAGGTCCGTGCTCGCGTTGCGGTCCCCGGCCCAGACCGATGCGTTCGCGACCGGTTTGCCGTCTTGATCGACGACGGTCCCGCCGATCGGCACAGGCCGATGCAACACGACGCGCGTATCGATCGTGCGGCGAGGATCGTCGCCGAGCGTCACGGTCACGTGCGTCGCCGCGTACGCGTTGGCATCGACATTGAGCAAGATCGAATCGAATCCGAGACCGTGCATGTGGACCGTGCCGTCGATCGCCGACAGCCGTTCGATCACGCCGTACCCCCACACGACCGCGTTCTCGACCGGTTGGTCATCTTCGTCGACGACGTGGAGCACGACGGCCGGGCCGCCGCGCAGCTCGATCGTCGGGTTGGTGTCCTCGCCGGCGGTTTCGCCGTACTCGTCGCCTTTCTCGGCGGTGATCGTGTGCTTCGCCGGCTCGACGTTCTCGAACGCGAACGTGCCGTTCGCCGCGGTCGTCGCGACGTGCTCGCCGTCGAGCGTGACGGTCGCACCGGCGACCGGCTCGTGATCGTGGTCGGTCACGAGCCCCGCGATCCGGAACGGATCGTCGTCCCAGTCGAGATCGATCATGCGCGCCGCGAGCCTGACCAACAGGCTCTTGTCGCCGACGATCACGTCGCTGCTATGGGATGCCGAGATCACGACCTGCTGCACCGCGCGGTGGCAGACGTGAAAGCCGATGGCAATCGCGAGCGCGACCAACACGAGCTTGCGCTTGCTCATTGTCTACTAGGATGTGCAATGGCGCGGCCGGTTGCGAAGAGACATAGGGGCGCGCAATCGTTGCCGTGCGCGTGGGACACCCGGGGCGCGTGTCGCCGGCTGTGACAACTCAGGGTTTCGGCGGGCCGCGGCGATGACTGGATCCGCGGTTGCAAAACCTTCGGGCATGACGAAGCCGCTCGACACCATCGACCTCGCGACGCTCCACATCTGCACCGGCGGCGGCGACCGCGCCGGGCTCGCCAAGGACTTGAAAATCTTCTTCAACGCCGGCGGCATCCCGTCGGGCTACGGAGCTGGCGAGCAGAACCGCGTGATCCGCGACCTCTACGAACGCCGCGGCTTCTGAGCTAGCCGGCGCCGAGCGAAGTGGCCGTCGCCTGCGAGCTACGACTTCTTGTCGGTCAGCTTCGAGAACGGGTTGTTCGTGAACCCGGAAACGCCCCAGTTCGACTGCGGCTGCTGTTGCTGCTGCGGCGGCGGACGATCGTCGCGGCGGCTATCGTCGCGACGCCGATCATCGCGCCGGTCATCGCGGCGAGGTCCGTTGCTCTGCTGCTGTTGCGGTGGCCGCGGCCCACGACGGTCGTCGCGCCGCGGACCATCGTTACGGGGACCATCGTTGCGCGGGCCATCGTTGCGCGGGCCATCGTTGCGCGGCAGCTGGCCATCGAACCGCTGGTCGTAGCGTTTGTTCTGCGGGCCGTTCTGGTTCGGCTGCTGCTGATTTTGATTCGGCCGCGGTCCGCGATTGCGGTTCTGGTCGCCGCCGCGGTTGTCGCGTTGCTGGTCCCCACGCGGCTCGCGCGGCGGGCGCTGTTGCGGCGGCCGCGCCGACAACGCGATCCGCTTGCGCGCGTTGTCGATCTCGAGCACGCGAACTTTGAGCTTCTGGCCGACCTTGACGATCTCGCTCGGCTCTTTGACGAACTGCTCGGAGAGCTGCGAGACGTGGACGAGCCCGTCGTTGTGCACGCCGATATCGACGAACGCGCCGAATGCGGTGACGTTGGTGACGACGCCCTCGAGCACCATGCCGGGCTTGAGATCGGCCATCTCGGTGACGTCGTCGCGGAACTTCGGCGGCGAGAACTCGGCGCGCGGATCGCGGCCCGGCTTCCTGAGCTCGGCCGTGATGTCGCGCAGCGTCGGCTCGCCGACGTCGGCGGCGACGTAGCGCGCGAGATCGATCTTGTCGACGAGCTCGGCGTTGCCGATCAGCTCGGGCAACCCGACGCCGAGGTCGCTCGCCATGCGCTCGACCAGCGGATAGCGCTCGGGATGGACCGCCGAGGCGTCGAGCGGGTTCGTGGCGTTGTGAATGCGCAAGAACCCGGCGGCCTGCTCGAACGCCTTGGGTCCGAGGCCGGAGACGTCTTGCAGCTGGCCGCGCGACGCGAACGCGCCGTGCTCGTCGCGGTACACGACGATCTTCTTCGCGAGCGACTTGCCGACGCCGGCGACGTAGCCGAGCAGCTGCGCGCTCGCCGTGTTGAGCTCGACGCCGACGTGGTTGACGCAGCTCTCGACGACGTCGCCGAGCCGCTTGACCAGCAGCTTCTCCTGCACGTCGTGCTGGTACTGGCCGACGCCGATCGATTTCGGCTCGATCTTGACGAGCTCGGCGAGCGGATCTTGCAACCGGCGCGCGATCGAGATCGCGCCGCGGATCGTCAGATCCAATTCTGGAAACTCTTCGCGCGCGAGATCCGACGCCGAGTAGACGCTCGCGCCGGCTTCGTTGACCTGCACGGTGTACGCGTCTTTGACGCCGGCATCGGCGAGCGCGCGCTTGACGAACGCTTCGGCCTCGCGACCGCCGGTGCCGTTGCCGACGGCGATCGCGCGCGGCTGATGCTCTTGCACGAACTTCGTGAAGTCGTCTTTCGCCTTTGCGAGCTGTGCGTCGCCCTGCGTGATGTAGACGGTGACCGTGCCGAGGAACTTGCCGGTCGCGTCGATCGCGGCGCACTTGCAGCCGGTGCGCAATCCCGGATCGACGCCGATCACGCTCGCCGAGCCGAGCGGCGCCGCGAGCAACAGGTTGCGGAGGTTGCCGGCGAAGATGTCGGTCGCCGCGACGTCGCTGCGCGACTTGAGCTCGCCGCGCAGATCGTTCTCGACGCTCGGCGCGAGCAAGCGCTTGAGCGAGTCACCGATCGCGAGGCGAAGTTGCTCGGCCCACGGCGAGCTCTCGACGAGCTTCGCCATGCGCTGGATGCCGGCTTCGACTTTCGCCGTGTCGACCGCGACGTGCGCGCGCAGCACGCCTTCGGCCTCGCCGCGGCGGATCGCCAAGTAGCGATGCGACGGGATCGATTTCACCGCTTCTTTGTGGTGGTAGTACTGCTCGAACTTCGTCGGCTCGGAGTCCTTGCCGGGCAGCACGTCGCTGACCAGCTCGCCGTGATCGGCGGCTTCTTTGCGCACGAACGCGCGGATCTCGGCGGTATCCGCGAGCTGCTCGGCGACGATATCGCGCGCACCCACGAGCGCGTCGTCGGCCGTCACGTCGGCGGTCACGAACGGCGTGGCATCGACGGCCGATTCGCCCTGCGCGAGGATCGAATCGGCGAGCGGCTGCAGGCCCTTCTCGCGCGCCACGGAAGCGCGCGTCTTGCGGCGCGGCCGATACGGCGCGTAGAGATCCTCGAGCTCGCTCTTGCTCGTCGCGGCGCGTAGCTTCTGCTCGAGCTCCGGGACCAGCTTGCCCTGCTCGGCCACCGACGCGAGGATCGCGGCGCGGCGCTCTTCGAGCTCGACGAGATACGCGCGTTTGTCCTCGATCGCGCGGATCTGGACCTCGTCGAGGCCCCCCGTGCGCTCTTTGCGATAGCGCGCGATGAACGGCACCGTGTTGCCTTCATCGAGCAACGCGACGACCGCCGCGACGCCTGCGCGCGGCAGCGACAGCGCGAAAGCGAGCGCAGGAACCGGGTCGAAATCACTGTCGATCTTCGGCGCGTCGTCGGTCATATCAGGGCTCGGGACCGTAGCCGCGCCCGGAAGCTCGGGCAATAGGTATGTTCCCCGGATGTCGTTGGATCCGCGTCGCGAATCGCTCGTCGCCCGGCTGCCGAAAGTCGAGCTGCACTTGCATATCGAGGGCACGCTCGAGCCCGAGCTGATGTTCGCGCTGGCGCAAAAGCACGCCGTGGCCTTGCCGTACAGGTCCGTCGACGAGGTACGCGCGGCGTATCGGTTCGGCAACCTCCAGCAGTTTCTCGACCTCTACTACGCCGGCTGCGACGTGCTGCGCGACCGCGCCGACTTCGCCGAGCTGGCGCGGCGCTATTTCGCCCGCGCCGCCGCCGACGGGGTCGTCCACGCCGAGCTGTTCTTCGATCCGCAGACCCACACCGCGCGCGGCATTGCGATGGAGACGATCATCCTCGGCCTGCGCGACGCGATGCACGAAGCGCACGAGGCCCACGGCATCACGAGCGCGCTGATCTTGTGCTTCTTGCGCCATCTCTCGGAGGCCGACGCGCAGACGACGCTCGATGCCGCACTGCCCTATCGCGAGCACTTCGTCGGCGTCGGGCTCGATTCCGGCGAGCGCGGCAACCCGCCGAGCAAGTTCGCGCGCGTGTTCGCGAAGGCGCGCGAGCTCGGCCTGCACCTCGTCGCGCACGCCGGCGAAGAAGGGCCGGCCGCGTACATTCGCGAGGCGCTCGCGGTGCTCGAGGTCGAGCGCATCGATCACGGCGTGCGCTGCGACGAGGATCCGGCGCTCGTCCACGAGCTCGCGCTCGCCCAGATTCCGCTCACGGTCTGCCCGCTGTCGAACAAGGCGCTGTGCGTGACGCCCGATCTACGCGGCCACAACTTCGCGAAGCTCTTGCGCGCAGGCGTCGCGGTCACGATCAACAGCGACGATCCGGCGTACTTCGGCGGCTACATCGCCGATAACTACCGCGCGATCGCCGACGCGACCGAGCTGACGTTCGAAGAGCTCGTGCTGTGCGCCGAGAACGCCGCCCGCGCCGCGTTCGTGCCCGAGCCGCGCAAACAGGGCTTGCTCGCGCAAATCCGCGCCGTCGCGAATGGCGTGTAAGATGAGCGGGTGCGGTTGGTACCGGTCGCGATGCTGTTCGTCGCGTGCTCGTTCGATCCGACGCCGCTGATGCCCGGCTCGCAAACCGACGCCAGCGGCGGCTCTCAGATCGACGCACCGGCGATGACCGCGGGCGATCCGTGTGCGACCGACAACGGCGGCTGCGCGATCGCGTGCATGAGCGCCGGCGGCAGCGCCGTGTGCTTCGCGCCGCAGAATTGCGGCCAGGTCGCGGGCCTCGCGAACGATTCGACGACGACGCTCTACGTCGGCGGCAGCGCGACCAAGCCGTGGACCGCGTACTGCCACGACGGGCTCGAATACCTGACCGTCTCCGACGATACGAACTTCGGCCAGTACACCGCGGGCACCAAGAGCCCGGGCTCGAACGCGCACACCGGCTACGCGAAGCTCCGGCTCGATCCGGCGACGCTGCTCGTCGATATCTGCGATCAGACGTTCGCGAAATCGACCGGCACGTTGTCACACGATCCGGCGCACAACAATCCGCCGATCATCGTGACGTCGATGCCGCTCGGCGTCGCGATGGATTGCAGCGGCGACTTCAGCACGAGCGGCCAAGCCGGCGTCGACGTGTCGTCCACGCCGTTCGCGATCACGTCGGGCTGGTCGCCCGCCGGCGGCGACGCTGCCGGCATCGCGAACAAGAACGCACGCACCGCGTCGATCTCCGGCGGTGGCAATTGCGGCTGGGACGCGCCGACGGGGTCGCCCGGCAACCCGTTCAACACGTTCACGAACAGCAAGCTGGTGCAGCTGTCGTATTCGCCGTGAACTGACCTGCGCGGCTCGTGCACGGTCGCGGAGTTACGCGCGAGCCTCACGAAGCCTTAAGCGCGCGCTCACGAAGCCTTAAACGAGCGCGTCGCATCGCTCCACTAGCGTGGAAGTATGAAAGCCATCCTCGCCGTCGCGATGCTCGCTGGATGCTACTCGTACACCAAGCCGGTCGTCGCGCCGGCCGCCGTCGCGAGCGCGACGACCGCGGTCTCGCACGCGCGCGTCGGCTGCGTCGACATCGAGATGACGCGCATCGCCCGCGCCCCGACGCCGATCGTGTCGTACAGCTTCACGAACACGTGCGACTACGAGGCGCGCGTCGATTCGAGCGCGTACGAGCTACAGACGGTCGTCGTCGACGCCGGTGGCGATTGGACGAAGCTGTGGCCGGTGCAACGCCGCCACCAGAATTCGACGTGGACGGGCTATCGGCTCGACCCGCACGAGACCGAAGTCGCCGAGCGGACGTTTCGCGGCGGCGGGCTCGACGCCTCGGCAAAGATCTGCACCGACGTCGGCGCCGCCGACTCGCGCGTCGCGTATCAGCCGCACTGGACCTGCGTGCACTACTAAACGAGCCGCTGCTCCGATCGACGGCGAAGCTCGGCTCGCGCGACCGTGATCACTGGCTCCAAGACGCACGAGCGCGCGTACAGCGCTCGCAGTACCGGCACGCGTCGCAGACAGCCGCGGTTTGCGGCGCGCCGCTAGAGATCGACGAAGTCTGCACGGCGAGCTCGATTGGGTGCTGAGCGAGACGACTCGTGGCCAGAGCTAAAATTTAGCCCGGCCGCTCGTCATACGAGAGCGGCCCCGCGCGTCGCCAGCCGACCCGCAACAACCAGGTGAGAGCTGGACGCGCCGGCGATTCGATGCGGCCGAGATCGACGATGATCGCGTTGACTCGAATCGGCTGCTGCCAGCCGCGAAACCACGCGCCGCTCGAAAACGGATCGATCCAGCCGGCGAAGAACCGTTTGTCGACGGGGGCGTGATGCTTCCGGTTCAGCAGCACGTAGCGCAGCGTATTGCGGACCTGCGTCGGCGTGCGCAACGCGACGGCGTGATAGCGAGGTCCGAAGAACTTGCCCTTACGTTTTAGTGCCGTATTCAAACGCCGCGCGAGGCGAATCGCGAGGCCCTGCACGCCGCGTGCGAGCGTCATCGCGTCATCGGCTTCGCAGATCAGGTGCACGTGGTTGGACAGCACGTTGAACTCGACGACGCGGAAGAACGGTTTCTCGCACAGCGCGATGCACGGCCGGAACACGCGCTTCATCAAGTACTCGCGCGCGATCGGTGGTGTCTCGGCGCCGAGGCGCATCGTGACGTGCTGCGGATATCGCGCCGCGAACGCCGGCCGCGTTTGATGCGAGACAGTGCTGCGCCGCTTCTTGCGACCGGAGCCGGGGCGCCAACCGCCGCGGCCGCTCGGCTTCCGCGCAGAATCGAGCGTGAGTTGTTGCATCGCTCGCGATTCGCGTCAATCGGCACAATTTTCAAGCGAGCCCAGCCGCGCGCGGCGGATCTCGCAGCGTTACGAGTCGACGACGGCGCCGAGCGGGTCGCT
>DASXEF010000919.1:0-10778 GCA_036490255.1 Kofleriaceae bacterium | reverse complement strand
CACGCGCCGGACCTTACCACCTCGAACTATGTTGCGGCGCAAAAACTGGCTTGACAGGTGGCCATCTCGGTCGCTAGCGTGCCCGCCATGTCCTCCCGGTTTGCGCGCGTTGTTTTGCACTGCAGCATGGTGCTGGGCATGGCCGCATGCGAGTCGGACTCGAACGCGCTCGCGTGCACGATGGACGATCAGTGCCCGTCGCACTTCTGCCAGGCCGACGATACGTGCGCACCGCTGCAAACCGCCGACGCCGGCACCCCGACCGATAGCTCGTCGACCGGCGACGCCGGCAGCGGCGCCGTGTGCACGCCGAACCTCGACGGCATCATCGAGGCGAACGAGATCCCGCTCGCCGCCGGCAAGACGGCGAACTACTTGATCGCGACGAACCCGACGTGGAACACGGCCGGCAGCGCGACTGCGAACAACGAGCGCGACTGGGATCTCTCGGGCGCGTTGTCGGGCGATACGACCACGCCGGTGACGCTGTCATCGCCGTCGGGCACGTGGTGGGCGGGCGACTTCGGATCGGCGACGTACGCGACCGTGCTATCGAGCTCGTCGACGCTGCTCGGCGTGTTTCACGTCGATTCGACCGGCGTGACGCTGCTCGGTGTCGTGTCGCCGAGCGGCGGCGCTGGCTCGACCGAGCTGACGTATTCGCCACCGGCGAAGATCTTGGCCGTGCCGTTCATGGCCGGCTCGACGTGGACCTCGACGAGCAACGTGACCGGCACCGCCGACAGCGTCGTCGCCGCCTACACCGAAGAATACGACTCGACCGTCGATCAGGTCGGCACGATGAAGACGCCGTACGGCAGCTTTCCCGTGCTGCGCGTCGCGACCAACTTGATCCGCGACGACGTTCCCGACAGCCGCACGTTCGCGTGGGTCGCCGAATGCTTCGGCTCGGTCGCGCAGGCGACGTCGCAGGTGTATCCGAGCACCGTCCCGACCGGAGACTTCTCCAATCCGTCCGAGGTATGGCGACTCACGCCGTAAAGCTCCTCGCGATCGTCGTCGCACTTGCAGGGTGCCCGAGCTTTCACGCGGCGCCGTTGCCCGGCGCGCCCGCCGACGCGACGTTCGTCGACGTCGACGGCGTGCACGTGCACTATCGCGAGTCGGGCGCGGGCCCGACCGTCGTGATGATCCACGGCTTCGGCGCCTCGCTCGAATCGTGGGCCGGCGTCGCGCCGTCTGTTGCGCTGCACCATCGGGTCATCGCGATCGATCTCAAAGGCTTCGGCTGGACCAGCCGGCCCGAAGGCGACTACTCGCCGTACGCGCAAGCGGAGCTCGTCTGGCACGTGCTCGACAAGCTCGGCGTCGCCGACGTCGCGCTCGTCGGCCACTCGTGGGGAACATCGGTCGCACTCGCGATGGCCGTCGCGCAGCCGGCGCGGATCCGGCGCGTCGCGCTCTACGACGCCTACGTCTACGACGATCAGGTGCCGAGCTTCTTTCGCTGGGCGCGGCTCGGCGGGCTCGGCGAGCTGCTGTTCGGCTTGTTTTATACCGAGCGCATCGAGGATCGCGCCCCGCTCGCGTACTACGACGAACGCTGGATCACGCAGGCGCGCGTCGAGCGCGTCGAGCACGACATGGATCGCGCCGGCACGACCGCAGCGGCGCTCGCGGCGGCACGCGGCCATCAATTTGCTGCACTGCATCGCAAGCTGCCGAACTTCGACAAGCCGGTCTTGTTGTTGTGGGGCGAGAACGATCAGGTCACGCCGCTCGGTTATGGCCAGCGCCTCGTCAACGAGCTGCCGAACGCCGAGCTCAAAGTCTATCCGCGCTGTGGCCACATCCCGATGGTCGAGGCGCACGCGGTGTCGACGCGCGACCTCGTGAAGTTCCTCGATGGCGATGCTGCCGTCGCGCCGGCACCTGTCGTCGATGGAGGCAGCGATGCCGCGCCACCGCCTGCGCCCGCTCCGATTCCGACGCCGTCGGTCACGCTCGCGCCCCAAGGGTTTGGCCCGCCGCCGGTCGAGCACGCCGCGACGCTGCCGCTCGGCGCAGATCTCGCGGCGATCGGTGTCGAGCTGACGCCGCGCCAGTACGCGTCGCCGCGCGAAAAAGTCGAGCTCGACGTCCACGGCTATCTGCGCGTGCGCGACGCGACGCTCTACAACCTCGATCTCGATCGCGGGCTCGATACGAGCGGCAAGCCGCTGTTTCCGATCCCGCTCGGCGGCGGTCAAACGCTCGACTCCGGCGACATTCGCGCACGCACCGACATCTCGCTCTACGCGCCGGGCGTCGGTGTTGCGGTGCATTCGCGGATCGATTGGCTCGACGATGCCGCGCTCGGTGGCGCGCCCGATCTCGCCGGCGGCTCGCCCGCGACGAGCGGCGGCCAGCGCCCGACCGAGGTCGTCGTCAAGCGCGCGTGGGGTGAAGCGCTGACGCCGCTCGGCACGCTCGCGGTCGGCCGCATGGGCGCGAACTTCGGCCTCGGCATCGCCGCGAACGGCGGTGATTGCGAAGACTGCGATCTCGGCGATGCCGCCGATCGCATCGCGTTCGTGTCGCCGCTGTTCGGCCATCTGCTCGCGATCGCGTACGACATCGCGTCGCGCGGCCCGTTCACGCAGGCGAAAGAAGGCGAACGCGCAATCGCGCTCGAGCCGACCGATGCCGCCGCCGGGCCGACGCTCGCGATCTTGAAAGTCCACTCGCCCGCCGCGCTCGCGCGCCGCGCCGCCGCCGGTATGACCAACGTCGAGTACGCGGCGTACATCTCGCATCGCACGCAGCAGAACGACGTGCCCGCCTGGTACCTGCCGACCGCCGAGCCGGTCACGCAATACACCTCGAGCGACCTCGTCGGGCGCGGCTTCGCGGCGACCACGACCGGCGCGTGGCTGCGGATCTCGAGCACGAACATGCGGCTCGAAGCCGAGGTCGATTACGTCAACGCGAGCGTGCAGCAGCCATCGCTCGTGCCCGGTGCATCGATCACGATCCCGGTGACGTCGAGCCAGCTCGGCGCCGCGTTCGAATCCGACTTCCGGCTCGGCCCGACGCAGCTCGGCCTCAACGCCGGCTATGCGAGTGGCGATCCCGCGCCGGGCTTCGGCGCGTTTCCGCAGCCGGGCCAAGCCTCGACGCCCGCCGGCTCACTCGACGGCCCACAGGCGAACTTGCCGAGCGATCACACCGTCGACAACTTCCGCTTCCATCCCGACTATCACATCGACGAGATCCTGTTCCGCGAGATCATCGGCACGATCACCGACGCCGTGTATCTGCGCCCGCACGTCAAGGCGACGCTGCTCGAAGTCGGACCCGGCCATCTCGAAGCCGGCGCCGCGCTGATCTCGTCGTGGGCCGTGTGCGCGACGTCGACGCCGAGCGGCCAGCGCTTCTTGGGCACCGAGATCGATCCCGAGCTGCGCTACGCGAGCCGCGACGGCTTCGCCGCGACGCTGACGTACGGCGTCTACTTTCCCGGCGCCGCGTTCGACAATCCCGCGGACCACCTGACCGCTCACACCGCGCAATCGCTGCGCATTCGCCTGGGGTTCGCATTCTGATGCGGCTCTACGCGATCCTCTTGCTCGCCGCGTGCGAGCCGAACGCGACGCCGCAGCCGCTGCCCGATGCGAGCTACGCGCCGTGCGTGCCGACGCGCAGCGGCGTGATCGACGAAGCGCACTTGCCGATCGCGCTCGGGGCGACGCTGTCGTTCTACGCCGGTGATAATCGCACCGTCGATCTCGTGCCGACGAACGGCGTGTACGACCTGTCGAAGCAAGATCAGAGCGACACCGTCGTCGCGATCGGTCCGGTCGGGCTCGGCTCGCAGTGGTACGCGAACGACTTTCCGACCGGCCAGTTCGTCGTCGATGCCGGCAGCGGGCTCGACGGCATCTATCACCAAGACGCGACCGCGCTGTGGCTCGACGGCACGGCATCGCAGCAAGAAAATCCGTCGACCGGCAAGACGCTCGTGCAATACGCGGCGCCGCTCGCGCTGCTGCGCTTTCCGCTGCAAGACGCCGAGAGCTACAGCTCGATCGAACAACTGGTGAGCACGACCGTCGACGGCTTGCCGCTGCAAGGCAGCGACGAGATCGATGTCGACGTCACGCTCGGCCAGCAGCTCGCAGTGCCGTACGTCGACTTCTCGCCGATCCTGCGCGTGCGCACGAACGCGATCCGCACGCCGTCGACCGGCACGCCGGTGATCAACAAGCGCACCACGCTGTTCATGTTCGAGTGCTTCGGCGAGGTCGCGCGCGCGGAGAGCAACGACAACGAGCCGAATGCCGATTTCACCACCGCCGCGTATCTGCGGCGGTATGCACTGGGGCAATCACCATGATCTGGGAAACCTGGAAGAAGGGCTTCGTCGCGTGGGAACAGGCGACGTCGCAGCTCGCCGAGAAAGTGTTCCAGAACCCCGGCGTGCTCGCGCCGAGCGGCGCGTTGTTCACCGCCGCGATGAAGACCAAGGCCGCCGCCGACCGCGCGCTCGACCTGTGGTGGTCGGCGTGGGGACTGCCGACGCGCCGCGATCAGGAGCGCTTGCTGCACAAGCTCAATCAGCTCGAGAGCCGGTTGATGGATTTGAGCGAAGGGGAATGACCATGGACGTTTCCGCACTCACCGAGATCGCGCCCGCTCCGTTCGCCGTGTTCGGCCGCCTCGACACGCATCGCCATCGCGCGCGCTTTCAGGTTCGCGACGGCGGCAGCTGGTCGCCGGTGACGTGGGGCGAATTCGCGGCTCAGATCCGCGGCGTCGCGCGCTGGCTCGTCGAGCACGAGCTCGAAGCCGGCGATCGCGTCGCGATCTTCGGCAGCAACTCGGTCGCGTGGGCGGCCGCCGCGTTCGGCGTGCAGACCGCCGGCGGCGTGTTCGTGCCGATCTATCCGGCATCGACGCCCGATCAGATCGCGTACATCCTCGATCACGCCGAGATCAAGTTCGCGTTCGTCGGCAAGGAGCTCGCCGCGAAGCTCGAGCTCGCGCGGCCGCGCTGTCAGGTCATCGCTCTCGACGATCCCGCGTTCGCCGCGGCGAGCGAGCGCGATGCCGCCGCATCGACGCAGGTCGACGCGCGGCTCGGTGCACTGACGTTGGATCAGCCCGGCATGATGCTCTACACGAGCGGCACGTCGGGGAACCCCAAAGGGGTGCCGCTCACGCATCGCAACGTCGGCCGCAACGGCGCCGATTGGCTCGAGTGCAACGCGCCGCTGCTCGCCGAAGGCGATCGCGATCTGCTGTGGCTGCCGATGAGCCACATCTTCGGCTTCGGCGAGCTCTGCGCCGGCAACTTGCTCGGCTGGGAGACGTACCTGGCTTCGCCGGCCGACGTGCTGGATCTGCTGCCCGGCGTCGCGCCGCAGGTATTCATGTCGGTGCCCGCGTACTGGGAAAAGATCGCGCGCGCGATCGCGGTGTCGAACCTCGAGACCGTCACCGGCGGTCGCATGCGGTTCTGCCTGTCGGGCGGCGCCGGGCTCAAGGTCGAGATCAAGCAGCAGCTTCACGCCGCCGGCTTGCTCGTGATCGAAGGCTACGGCCTCACCGAAACGTCGCCGACGCTGACGCTCAATCGCCCCGAAGCGTTTCGCTTCGACACCGTCGGCAAGGTGCTGCCCTCGGTCGAGCTCAAGCTCGACGACGACGGCGAGATCTTGGCGCGCGGCGAGAGCGTGTTCTCCGGCTACTTCAAAGATCCCGAAGCGACCGCGAACGCGTTCACGTCCGACGGCTGGTTTCGCACCGGCGACGTCGGCCGCTGGACCGAAGACGGCTTCTTGCAGATCATCGATCGCAAGAAAGACATCCTCGTCACCGCCGGCGGCAAGAACGTGCCGCCCGCGAACATCGAGTCGCGCTTCGTCGACGATCCGGTGATCGAGCGCGTCGTGGTCTACGGCGACGCGCGCGCGTATCTCGTCGCCGCCGTGTGGATCCGGCCCGAGGTTGCCGCCAGCGAGCGTGCAGCGCTCGCGGCGAAGAGCGTCGAATCGATCAACGCACAGCTCGCCCGCTACGAGACGATCAAGCGCCACTTCATCGCAGAGGCGCCGCTCACCGTCGAGGACGGCACGCTGACGTCGTCGCTGAAGCTGCGCCGCAAAGCCGTCTACGAACGGCTGCGCGATCGCTTCGAGGCTCTCTACGGATGAAAGCGACAAAGTCACCACTCGATTCGCTCGCCGCGCTGTGGCGCCGCGTGCCGAAAGGCCAGCCGCCGGTCGGCGAGACGCCGTGCACGATCGCGCATCGCGAGAACAAGTGGACGCTGCGTGAATATCGGCCAGCCGCGCCGAAGCACGCGACGCCGATCGTGATGGTGCCGTCGCTGATCAACCGCTGGTACGTGCTGGATCTCGCGCCCGGGCGATCGCTGATCGAGTGGCTCGTCGCGCAGGGCTTCATCGTCTACTGCATCGATTGGGGCACACCCACCGCCGAGGATCGTTACCTGACGTGGGACGACATCGCGGGTCGCTACATCGGTCGCGCGGTGCGCATCGCCGCGCGCACGAGCCCGACCGGCACGGCGCACGTGCTCGGCTATTGCCTCGGCGGGACATTGGCGACCAGCTACGTCGCGGCGTTTCCGGAATACGTCGCGTCGCTGCTCGCGCTCGCCGCGCCGATCGATTTCGATCACGCCGGCATCATGGCGACGTGGACGCGCACGCCGACGTTCGACGTCGCCGCGCTGCTCGAAGCGTTCGGCAACGTGCCGTGGCCGATCATGCAGGCGAGCTTTCAGCTGCTGCGGCCGACGTTGACCGCGGTGAAGATCACGTCGCTGCTCGATCGCGCGTGGGACGACGAATTCCTCGAGGGTTTTCTCGTCACCGAGCGCTGGGGCAACGACAACGTCAGCTTCCCGGGCGCGTGTTACGCGCAGTACATCGAGCAGCTGTACCGCCGGAACCAGCTCGTGCGTGGCGGCTTCGCCGTCGCCGGGCGACCGGCCGAGCTCGCGAATATTCGCGCGCCGGTGATGGCCGTCGCGTTCGAGGACGATCACATCGTGCCGCTCGCCAGCGCAGCCGCGTTGACCGATCGCGTCGCGAGCGCCGACAAGCAGTTGCTCGTGCAGCCCGGCGGTCACGTCGGTGCCGTGGTGTCGCGCAAGGCCGCGACGCGGCTGTGGCCCGCGATGGCGAATTTTTGGGCGACTCGATAGCGTTGCTCGTGATGAGGTTTCTCGCGCTCGCGCTCGTCGCCGGCTGCGCCGCACGAGCGCCGATGGTGACGAGCACGTTCGCGGTCGACGTGATCGCGAACGGCATCACCTGCACGATCGACGACGGCAGCGGCTACACCGACACCGTGTTGCGCGTGCCGCTCGGCGCGCATGTGAAGCTGCAGGTCGCGAATGCTTCACTGCGACCGGTCGACGTCAACGTCGGCTCGACCCGGCGATCCGTGGCGACCCGCGCGACCGAGACGATCGACTTCGTCGCATCGCGCGACCAGGGCACGTGGTCGTGCGACGGCAAGCAGCTGCAACTGTCCGTCGAAGATCCGGCGAGCTTGAATCGCACGATCGCGCGAGCACACGCCGACGCGCATCCGACGACGCTCGCCGGCCGCATCGCGTTCGGCGAGAAGCTCTATTTGCAAAAAGGCTGCGTGCAATGCCACACGATCGATGGCGCGCCGCGCGTCGGCCCGTCGTGGAAAGCGATCTGGGGCACGACCGTGACCGCCGGCGACGGCCAGACGCGCACGGTCGATGCCGCGTACGTGCACGAGTCGATCGTCACGCCGCAGGCATTCGTCGTCGCGACGTTTCCGCCGGTGATGCCGACGTTCGCTCGCAACGTCGAAGATCGCGAGATCGACGCCCTGACCGCGTTCATCGAGTCACTCAAGTAGTGCTAGCCTTCGCGGATGGCTTCGGGTGCGTTCGCGGCTCCGGCGGGGTTTCGGGATAGCCCGCAACGCCCGTTGGTCTCCGGCGAAGTCGTTGCCTCGACGTACGCGATCCGCGACGAGGTCGCGCGCACCGATACCGGCATCGTGTTCGAAGCGCGCGACATGCTGCTCGATCGCCCGGTCGCGGTGAAGCTCGCGTGGCGCGATCCGGGCTTGCCGTCGCTGCTGCCCGAAGCGCGCCGCTGCGCCGCCGTACGCGATGCGTGCGCGGTGCAAGTCCACGGCATGGGCGTGCACAACGGCGTCGAGTACGTCGTCGGCGAACGCGTCGAGGGCACGCTGCTCCACGAGGAATTGCGGACCCCGCTCTCCGAGGAGCGCTATCTCGCTCGCCTGCGCACGCTGACCGCCGCGGTCTCGACCGCGCATCAAGGCGGCATCGCGGTCGGCGATATTTCGGGCGCGACGGTCCTCGTCGGCGAAGACGGCAGGCTCGTGCTCGGCCGGCTGTCGCTGTCGCAAGTGCCGGCGTTCGGCCCGCACGGCCAGATCTTGGCGCCCGAAGTCGTGCGCGGCGACGTGCTCGCAAACGATCCGGGCGCCGCCGAAGCGATCGATCTCTACGGCCTCGGCTGTATCGCGATCGAGCTCGCATCCGGCGCGCCGCCGTTCGCCGATCCGCATCCGCAGATCGAGTTGCGCGGCCATCGCGAAGAGCAGCCGCCGCGGCTCGCCGACATCCGGCCCGATCTGCCGGCCGAGCTGTCGGATCTCGTCGATTGGTGTCTCGCGAAGCAGCCGATGAATCGCCCGGCGTCGGCGGGCGACGTGCTCGCGCAGCTCGACTCGATCATCGAGCGGCTCGGCAACCGGCTGCGACCGATCCGCGTGCTGATCGTCGACGACGACACGTCGCGCGCGCGCTGGATGTGGAGCCTCGCGCGCCGCGCACATCCGGCGGCGATGGTCGAGATCGCGAGCGAAGGCACCGACGCGGCGCACAAGCTGCACCGCGACCAGCCCGATCTGGTGCTGATCGACGCGGCATTGCGCGGCGTGATGAACGCGCTCGAGCTGTGCATGTACGCGCGCGGCCAGGAAGATACGGCGCGCGGCGAGCTGCTCCTCATCGGCGACGTCTCGCCCGGCGACCGCGCACTGCTCGAAGCCGCTCGCGTGCCGTTCTTGCCGGATGGCCCCGAATTGCCCAACGCGATCCTCGAGCGCGTCCGCCGCGCCGTGGCGGAACGGCCGCGGCCGAGAAAACCAAGGACGACGATCTCGGGTTGAGATATATCAGCGCCGTGACACGCGCTGTTGTACTCGTTGTCGTCGGGATTGCTGCTTGTTCGTCGAAGTCGACGCCGTCACAAACGGCGTATTTCGACCTCGATTCCGACCTCACGGCCGGCAGTGGCGCATTTTATTCTATGCCGTTCCCCTCCGACGTCCGCGTCGATCAGAACGGCGCGCCCGACGTCGCCGGCTATCCGAATCCTCGCGACGCCGGCATCATCACGAGCTTGTTATCGATCGTGCCGGAGCACAAAGGCTTCCCGGTGATGTCGACGGCGTACTTTCGCTTCACCGATGCCGTGCCGGCGCGCGCGCTGACCGACGTGGTCACCGACGGCTCGGTCGTGCTCGTCGATATCGATCCGAGCTCCGACGAGCTCGGCTCGACGTATCCGGTCGTCGCCGACACGCTCGACGTCGATACGTACGTGCCGACGAACCTCGTCGCGATCGCGCCGCGGCCGGGCATCGTGCTGCGACCGTCGACGCAATACGCGTACGTCGTGCGCACCGCGTTCGCGCCCGGCTTCGAGCCCGCGCCCGCGTTCGCCGAGCTCGCAGCCGGCAAGACGCCGAGCGGCACGCGCGGCAGCGCCGCGGCGACGACGTTCGCGAACCTGTGGCCCGCGCTGCAAACCGCAGGCATTCCGACGACCGACGTGCTCGTCGCGACGACGTTCACGACCGCTGATCAAGTCGCGCGCACGAGCGCCCGCTCCGAAGCGATTCGCGCCGCATACAAGGTCACGCTCGATAACCTCACGCTGATGGGCAGCGATAGCTACGACGGATTCTGCGCGCTGACCGGCACGATCACGATGCCGCAGTTCCAGACCGGCACGCCGCCGTTCAACACCGACGGCGTCTTCGTCCTCGACGCCAACGACGTGCCGCAGATGCAGACGACGATGACGATCCCGATGACGATCACGCTGCCGAAGCTCGCGATGCCCGCGAGCGGCTTCCCGCTCTATCAGTTCTTCCACGGCTCCGGCGGATCCTCGACCGACATCGTCAACCTCGGACCGTCGCCGACCTCGGCCGATATTCCGACGCCGGGCTACGGTCCGGGTTACGTCGTCGCGCTGCATGGCATCGCCGGCGCATCGGCGGCGCTGCCGCTCAACCCCGAGCGCTTCCCGGGCGCGAGCGACTACGAATATCTCAACATCGACAACCTCGCGGCGTTTCCGTACACGTTCCAGCAGGGCGTGTTCGAGCAGCGACTGTTCACCGATGCGCTGTCGGCGATCCACATTCCGGCCGCGGCGCTCGCCGGCTGCAGCGGGATCTCGACGAGCTCCGCCGACGACACGTACTTCTTCGACACCACGAAGCTCGTCGCGGGCGGCCAGTCGATGGGCGGCATGTACACGAACATGATCGGCGCGGTCGAGCCGCGGTTCGGCGCGTTCGTGCCGACCGGCGCCGGCGGATTCTGGAACCTGATGATCCTCGAGACCGTGATCGTGCCGGGGATTCGCCCGCTGCTCACAGCCGAGTTCAACGTCGCCGATCAAGATCTATCGTTCGTGCATCCGACGCTGAACGCGCTCGCGCTGTCGTGGGAGCCCGCCGAGCCGATCGTGTCGATGAACCGGATCTCCGAGCGT
>DASXEF010000911.1:0-6837 GCA_036490255.1 Kofleriaceae bacterium | reverse complement strand
TTACACAATCGCCGTTTTCACGTGCAGCGCACGCGCCGCGCGAGCTATGACCGTCGCGTGGTGCGAGCGAGTGCGGTCATCGGCTTGGCGATCATCGTCGCCGCGCGCAGCGCCGGTGCCGACGCGCCGCGTCCCGTCGCGATCGCGAGCGATGCCGGCACGTGCCCGAGCTCGACCGACGTCACCGCCGCGCTGAACGCGATCTTCCCGAACTTGCAGACCGCGGCGCCCGACGACGCGACCGCGCTCCACGTCGCGCTGACCGCCGCCGAGCACGGCATCCACGTCCGCGCCGGCGATGCCGAGCGCGATTTCACCGGCGACGATTGCGCCGAGCGCGCGCGCAAGGCCGCGGTGTTCGTCGCGCTCGTGCTCGCGCCGCCGACCGTCGACGAGCCGGTCGCGGAGCCGAGCGAACCCAGCGCGCCGGCGTCGGTCACGCGAGCTGCCGTCGTTGAACCGCCGCGCACGCATCGCGACTCGCCGTGGCTCCAGCTCGACGCGGGGGCCGCGATCGAAGCCGCGCCGCGCGATGCCAACAACCTCGTCACCGGCGGCGGTCAGCTCGGCGTGTTCGTCGGTGCCGAGCACGTCGGCGCGATCGCGACGCTGTCGGGGCTCGCGCCGAGTGACATGCAGATCGCGTCGACGCGCGCGAGCCTGTTGCGCACCCCGGCCGCCTTCGGCGTGCGCGCCCGCATGCGCGACGGCCGGATCGCGCTCGCGGCCGACGCGGCGCTGACGACGTCGCTGCTGGTCGTGCGCGGCCTCGATGCCATGGTCGGTGCGCAATCCGCGCGGCTCGAGCTCGGCGCACGCGTGGCCGGTCGCGTCGAGTTCTGGGCGTGGCCGCGGATCGCGGTGTTCGCCGCCGTGCAGCTCGATGTCATTCCCGATACCTACGACCTCGCGCTGCCGAGCGGCACGGTGGGTTCGACGCCCGGCTGGTGGCTCGGCGGCGTGATCGGCGCGACGGCAGGTTTTCCTTGAAACGATCGTGGCGTGTCCCGCCATTACTCGAGAGCCGGATGCACGCCGTGACGGGAGATTTCGAGCTTCTGACCGCCGCCTCGACCGAGGCCGCGGCCGCGCCCGATTTTTCCGAGGTCTACGATGCGTGGTTTCGCGCGGTGTTCCGCTGGGTGAGCGCGCTCGGCGGCCCGCGCGCGGACGTCGAAGATCTCGTCCAAGAGGTCTTCGTGATCGTGCAGCGCAAGCTGGCCGGCTTCGACGGCAAGAACCTCGTCGGCTGGCTGTATCGCATCACCGAGCGAACCGTCCGCGATTACCGGCGCCGCGCCTGGTATCGCAACATCTTCTTGCGGCCGCGCGAGATCGTCCTCGACGATCTGCCCGCGAACGACGCGAGCTCCGCCGAGCTGCTCGAGCAGCGCCAGACGCGCGCGCGGTTCTACGCGATCGTCGCGCGGATGAATCGCACGTGGCGCGACAGCTTCGTGCTGTTCGAGGTCCAAGGCTACAGCGGCGAGGAGATCGCGACGTTGCGCGGAATTCCCAGCGCGACGGTCCGCACGCACCTGCATCGCGCGCGCAAGGAATTCCTGGCGCTGGTTGCCAAGGAGGAGTTGCGATGAAGCGGCTGATCGAAGGTGACGAGCCCGGCGCGTCGCTGGTCGCGGCCGCCGCGCGGATGATCGAAGCCGAGCCGCCGCGTGGCGCGAAGGCGCGCGTGCAAGCGCGGCTCGATGCGCGAGAGGTCAAGCCGCTGATTCGTCCGCGGTGGGTCGTGGTGATCGCGCTGGTGGGATCGGCGGCCGCGGCGGCGATGTATTTGCGGCCGGAGCCGGTCCCGACTCCGAGCCCGAGCCCGAGTCCGAGCCCGAGCCCGAGCCCGAGCCCGATTCCGACTCCGATTCCGATTCCGATTCCGACCGCGACGCCGACGCCGACGCCGACGCCGACGCCGATTGCGATTGCGACGCCGACGCCGCCGCGGACGCCGACACCGACGCCGATCGCGATGCGGAAACCGCCGCCGCCGACGCGCGTGGCGATCGCACCGCCCGACCCGACACCCCCGCCGACGCCGCCAACGCTCGAAGTCGCGCCGCCGGCGCTGACGCCGGCACCGACGTCGCCCGAAACAGAAGCGTCACCGCCGCCGGCCACGTTGTCGGTTGCGCCGACGGCTCATCAATTCGTCTCCGACGATGGCTCGACGCTCGTCGTCTCGGCCGCGCGTGCTCTCGGCTCGCACGATGATCGCGGCGCGATCGCGCTGCTCGATGGCTATCTCGCGAGTAATCCCGATGGTGACTTGCTCGAGGAGAGCCTCGCGCTCGAGATCGAGGCGCGCTCGCACCTCGACGACGCGACCGCGACGGCGTTCGCGGATCGCTATCTCGCACACTTTCCGAACGGCCGATTCACCGGCGCCGCGCGACGCGCTCTCGCGCGATTCGTGAAACATCCGGCGCCGGGCGCCCATTAGGTGATCAGGATGACGTCTCGCACCTCGTGGCTCTTGATTTTCCTACTCACCAGCTGTGGCGACACGATCGCACTCGACAACTGCCCGACGGGAGACGAGCAGTGCACTGCGGACTCCGGTTCCGGTAGCGACAGCGGTTCCGGATCTGGATCCGGATCGGGTTACGGCTCCGGCTCCGACTGCGGATCCGATTGCGGATCTGGGTGGGGCTCCGGCTCCGACTGCTACGGCTCCGATTGCGGCTACGGATCCGGCTCCGACTGCTACGGCTCCGATTGCGGCTACGGATCCGGCTCCGACTGCTACGGCTCCGATTGCGGCTACGGCTCCGGCTCTGACTGCTACGGATCCGACTGCGGATCCGGCTACGGTTCCGGTTCCGACTGCTACGGCTCCGATTGCGGCTACGGCTCCGGTTCCGACTGCTACGGCTCCGACTGCGGATCCGGCTACGGCTCCGGTTCGGGCTACAGCTGCGGCTCCGGCGGCTCCGGCGGCTGCTAAGGCTGCGTCGGGCGACGCGGTCGCGGTCCGATCGCCGCAGGCGCATCTGGTTCCGGATCGAGCATCGGCAGCAGATTGCACAGCTCGCGCGCGACCTGACGGCAACGGTGGCGCACGAAGTCGACCGCGTACGGCTCGGCGAGCAACACGACGAGCGCCGCGTCGTACCAGAACGTCATCGCGTACGCGTCGGGATCGACGAGCTCGCCATGCGAGCTGCCCGGCGTGTGAATGGTCAGCACGCGCCGCGCGAGAAACGGCCAGCGCGATCCTTCGACCTCGCCAGCTTCGCGCGCGGACGCGACGAGCTTGCCGCTGCGCGTGACGAACGCGTTGGTCGCGCGATCGATGTCGGCGAGCGCCTGCAGGAATTTGACGATGCGATCGTGGACGCGTTCGGTCGGCGGCACGCCGGCGGCTTTCGCGTAGCCGATCGCGGGCAGTCGCGAGACCTCCCAGCGCCGGCGGATCGCGCGGAGCTGGCGAACGACGCGCTCGAACGCGAGGTCCAGATCCGGCGGCGCTGCCGCACCGTCGACCGGCTCGGCAAACTCGACGCGCAAGTGCTCGCCGCCGCCGAGCGCGAGCACGCGGACGAGCATGCCGTCGTTGCTCGCGGCGTCGTCGCCGGCGACGATGCGCGCCGACAACGCGCCGGTCTCGTCGACCAGCGTCGCGAGCGCTTCGCTGACTTCATCGTCGATCAACTCCGCACCGTCTGCGGCGCTGCTGCGCGCCTCGCGTTCGCCGGGCGTGCGCTCAACTCCGCACCGCCTGCGGCTGCTGCGCGCCGTGCGATCAACTCGCGACTCCGACGAGCGTCGTCGAGATCATCGTCGCCGGCTGCGGATAGAACAAGTAGTTCGCGATCGACGGCTCGCCGCCGAACAGCTCGCGCCATACGCCGGCGTGAAAGCCGGGCGGCGCGTGCGCGATGTCGCCGAAGTCGACGTGGAGCAGCTCGTAGGCGGGCAGGATCGCGACGAGCTTTTGCATGCGCGAGAGCAGCGGCGCGTCGTACACGCCAGCACGCGGCGATTCGCGAACCACGAAGCTGCCGTCGGCGGCCGGATCGAGCTCGACGGCGACCTGCTGCACCGCCGCGACGCGCGCGCGCTGGCTCACGACGACGCGCAGATACTGCTCGCGGATCGGCGCGCCGACCTCGTCGAGCTCGACGCCGAAGTCGCGCGCTTGGATCGCGCACGGCGTGCGGCCGACGCACAGCACGTAGATGTAGTCGCACGGCTCGTCGTCGCCGCCGTGCCGGACGAACGTCGCGGCGCGCAGCTCGATCGCGAGCTCCTCGGCCAGCGCGTCGAGCTCGTCGGGCGCCATCGGCGCCGCATCGTCGTCGATCTCCGGCTCGCCCCACGTGCGCGTCGGATAGAGCTGATCGAGCGCCTGATCGACCGATGCGAGCATCGAGCCCTTGCGATCGTCGCAGCCGGATTTGCTCTTGCAGTTCGTGCAGCCGCCCACTGCAGACGACCTTACCCCGGATCGCGGCTAGAGAGACTCGCGTTCGTGCGGCGCTTGGTGCAGGCCGAATCCGTCGTGCAGGGTGCGAACCGCGAGCTCCGCGTACTTGCGCGCGATGACGCACGAGATCTTGATCTCCGACGTCGAGATCAGCTGGATGTTGATGCTCTCTTTTGCGAGCAGCTCGAACATCACCTTGGCGACACCGGCGTGCGAGCGCATGCCGACGCCGACCACCGAGACCTTGCAGATGTCATCGTCGTATGCGATCCGCTCGCCCTGCGCGCCGACCAGATCGGGGACCGCGGCGGTCAGGATCTGGATCGAGCGTTTGCGATCGGCTTTCGGCACGGTGAACGTGAGGTCGGTCGTGCCGTCGTACGCGGTGTTCTGGACGATCATGTCGACCGAGATATTTGCGTCGGCGAGCGGCGCGAACATCCGCGCGGCGATGCCGGGCGAATCCGGCAGATCTTCGAGCGTGATCTTGGCTTCGTCGCGCGATGCGGTCACGCCCGCGACGGTGACTTTCTCCATGGCGACCTCCTCCGGAACGACCCACGTTCCTTCGACTTCCGAAAAGCTCGAGCGCACGTGAATGCGCACGCCGTACTTCATGCCGAGCTCGACCGAGCGAATCTGCAAGACCTTCGCACCGAGCGACGCGAGCTCGAGCATCTCTTCGTACGAGATCCGCTCGACCTTGCGCGCGGTCGGCACGACGTTCGGATCGGCCGTGTAGACGCCGTCGACGTCGGTGTAGATCTCGCAGACGTCGGCTTCCAACGCGGCCGCGATCGCGACGCCGGTCGTATCCGAGCCGCCGCGGCCGAGCGTCGTGATGTTGCCTTTTTCGTCGACCCCCTGAAACCCGGCGATCACCGCGATCTCGCCACGCGCGAGCGCTTCGCGGATCGGCGCCGAGTCGATCGACACGATACGTGCACGTGCGAACGAGCTATCCGTGACGATCTTGCACTGGTGGCCGAGAAAGCTCCGCGCGTTGCCGCCCGCCGCGCGGATCGCGAGCGCGACGAGACCGACCGAGACCTGCTCGCCGGTCGACACGATCACGTCGACCTCGCGGTCGTTCGGATCTTCTTGGATCTGCCGTGTCAGCTCGAGCAACCGGTTGGTCTCGCCCGACATCGCCGAGACCACGAGCGCGACCTGATGACCCGCGCGTTGCGTCGCCAGGCAGCGCGCCGCGACAGCCTTCATCCGCTCGATCGTTCCGACGGACGTGCCGCCGAACTTCTGGACGATCAACACGCGGGAAATCTACACGTGCTATCGCATCGACATGGCCGTGGTCGTGCTGTTTTCGACGTTCCCCAACGCCGACATCGCGGCGTCTGTCGCGCGGACGCTCGTCGACGAGCAGCTGTGCGCGTGCGTGAACCTGGTGCCCGCCGTGCGGTCGATCTATCGCTGGCAGGGCGCGATCTGCGACGAGCACGAAGTGCTCGCGATCGTCAAGACGACCGACGAGCGCGTCGCGATGCTGCAGGCTCGGCTCGTCGCGCTGCACCCGTACGACGTGCCCGAAGCGCTCGTGGTGCCGACGATCGGCGGCCACGCGCCGTACCTCGCGTGGGTCGCTAGCAGCTGAGGCAGGTCAGAATATCGGTGCCGTCTTCGCAGTCGGGCGTGCCTTCGAGCGTCGTGAAGATGCAGGTCGTGCACGCCGCTTCGAAGTTCGGATCGTCGCACTCGTCGGTGTCCGAGCCCGAGCCCATGTCGGATCCGGAGCCGGTCGAGCAATCGTTCGGGCAGTTCTGCGGCGTCTCGCCGTTTGCCGACTCGCAGATGCCGTCGTTGTTGCAGGGGTTCGTGCTGCTGCCGCTGCCGCTACCGGTGCCGCCGTGCGTGCCGCAATCGGCCGGGCACGAGTCGACTTCGCTGACGTCGCAGATGCCGTCGCCACACGTGATGTGACCCGCGTCGGCTTCGCCGCCGCCGCCACCGCCGCCGTTACCGCTGTTCGACGAGCAGCCCAGCGGAGCCAGGGCAAGTGCCGCGAACATCGCGACGGCGTTCATCCTCATCATGGTCGCCATCATAGGGGGACGAGATCGATGATCAACAGCAAATCGCGGGTCTGTGCTCAGCCCGACTCCGGCCCGTACACAGATTGTGAAAGCCGCCGCGCCAGAGCGTCGCGCAAGGCGGCGTGATCTGGTCGAACCAATCCCGGATCCTCGTCGAGAACCCGCTCGGCGTGGCGGCGAGCCTCGAGCAGGAGCTCGAAGTGCTGCGTCAGGCTGCCGAACCGCAGCCGCGGCACGCCGGCTTGGCGCGGGCCGCACAGCTCGCCCGGTCCGCGCAGCGCGAGGTCGGCTTCGGCGATCTTGAAGCCGTCCGTGGTCTGGGCGATCGCGTCGAGCCGGATCCGACCG